>DASWFM010000262.1:0-15450 GCA_036394235.1 Solirubrobacteraceae bacterium
TCGGCAGCCGGATCTTGACGAAATCGTTATGCCTGAGGCGTGGATCGTCACGCGGCCTTGACGCCCTCGGCTCCAGCATTTGTGCTGAGCAGATCTCCGTCAGGAAGGACACATGTCCACACTCGGCTCGGCGGCCGAACATCTCTCTCCCGCCACGCGCCGGCGCTCTCGAGACCGGGTCGCGTCGATGCGCCTGCGCCTGCGCGTGCTCGCGCGCCGCGAGCGCCTGGACCGCATGCTGCTGGATGGTGCGGACCCGGTGACGAGCGCCGAGCTGACGCTGCGTGCCTTCCAGCTCACGCGCCCGCCGGGACGCGCGGCGCTCGCCGCCGGCATCGAGGACGCGGTCTCGAGCGCCGGCAGTCGCCGCCGGCGCTCGCCGAGCGCCGCACCGCTCGCGCGCGCCGGCGTCGCCGCCGCGCGCCCTGAGCTCGGGGAGCTCGCCCGCGCTCTGCGGGAGCAGCCGATCGTCTCCGCCCACGGCGTGGTGCTCGCGCGGCGGCTGCTGACGGACGGTTCGGGTCCGCTTTACGTAGAGAGCGGCGACGGCGCGCTGCGTTCCGCGACGATGCAGGCGCTGAGCGCCCTCGACGATCGCGTCTGAACGCTCTGCGGGCCGAGCGTGACGCCTGAGTCCTCGCGTCGGCTCTCGCGGCTAGGGTCTGCCCGGTGCCGCGCCTGTACTACCTGGGCGGGTTCGTCCCGGCGGCGGTGATCCTCGACCTGTTGGGCGTGCCCGCGGCGGTCGTGTTCGTCGCTTCGGCCCTCGGCGTGATCCCGGCCGCGGCGCTGATGAGCGAGGCGACCGAGCAGCTGGCGGAGCACTCGGGGCCTGGGATCGCGGGACTGTTGAACGTGACCTTCGGCAACGCGCCGGAGCTGATCATCGCGATCTTCGCCCTCGCCGACGGGCTGCAGGAGATCGTCAAGGCTTCACTCGTCGGCTCGGTGATCGGCAACGCGCTGCTGGTACTCGGCGCCGCGATGCTCGCCGGCGGCTGGCGTCGCCGGCAGCAGACGTTCGGGGCGCGCGCCGCGCGGGCCGCGGCACTGACGTTGCTGGCCGGCGCGGTGGTGCTCTCCGTCCCCTCGCTCGTGCTGCTCGCCGAAGGCCACGCGTTGCCGGTCGTGGGTGCGGGGCGCCAGTCCTTCGGGAGCACCTCGGAAACACTGTCGATCATCCTCGCCGTTGCGCTGATCGTCGCTTACGGGGCCGGGCTGACAGTCTCGTTGCGCGCGCATCGCGAGGCGCCGAAGCCACCGGGGCTCTCGGCGGCCCACTGGAGCGTCAGGCGCGCGGTCTGGGTGTTGGCCGCGGCTTCGGTGCTCGTGGCGGTCGCCAGCGACACGCTGGTGGGCTCCGTCGAGCACGCCTCGAGCGAGCTCGGCATCTCGCAGTTCTTCATCGGCATGTTCGTGGTGGCGATCGTCGGCAACGCCGCCGAGCACTGGGTCGCGGTCGTCGCGGCGATGAAGGACAAGATGGATCTCTCGATCAGCATCGCCGTGGGCTCATCGGCCCAGGTAGGACTGCTCCTCGCTCCCCTGATCGTGTTGCTCTCGTTCCTGGTCGGGCCGGCGCCGATGGCGATGGTCTTCAACGGCTACGAGCTTGCTGCGCTCGCCGTGGCCGGGCTGGGCACTGCGATCGTGACCGCCCGCGGGCGTTGCACCTGGCGCTCCGGAGCGGCCCTGATCTCGCTCTACGCGGCGCTCGGAGCCGTCTCGGCCGCAGCCTGAGCTCAGGCCCCGAGCAGGTTGTGCACGATCAGATCGATCAGCTTGATGCCGATGAAGGGCGCCACGATCCCGCCGAGGCCGTAGATCAGGAGGTTGCGGCGCAGCAGCGCGCTGGCCCCGATCGGCCGGTAGCGGACGCCGCGCAGCGACAGCGGGATCAGCAGGGGGATGATCAACGCGTTGAAGATGATCGCGGAGACGATCGCCGAGCGGGGGCTGCCGAGACCCATCACGTTGAGCACGTGCAGCGGTCCCTCGCCGCCGCTCGTCGTGGCGTAGGTCGTGATGAAGATCGCGGGCAGGATCGCGAAGTACTTGGCGATGTCGTTGGCGATCGAGAAGGTCGTCAGCGCGCCGCGCGTGATCAGCAGCTGCTTCCCGACCTCGACGATCTCGATCAGCTTCGTCGGGTTGGAGTCGAGATCGACCATGTTCCCGGCCTCGCGGGCGGCCTGCGTGCCCGTGTTCATCGCGACGCCGACGTCGGCCTGAGCCAGGGCGGGCGCGTCGTTGGTGCCGTCTCCGGTCATCGCCACGAGCCGTCCGTCGGCCTGCTGCTCGCGGATCAGCGCCAGCTTGCGCTCCGGGGTGGCTTCGGCGAGGAAGTCGTCGACACCTGACTCTTCCGCGATCTTGGCGGCCGTCAGGCGATTGTCACCGGTCACCATCACGGTTTTGATGCCCATCGACCGCAGCTGGTCGAAGCGGGCCTTCATGCCCTCCTTGACCGTGTCCTTGAGGTAGATCACGCCGAGCACCTGGTTGTCGCGAGACACGGCGAGGGGCGTCCCGCCCTCGCTGCCGATGCGGTCGAGCTGCTGCTGGAGCTCGGGTGGCGGCGAGCCGCCTTCTCGGGTCACGAGGTCGATGATCGCGTCGCCCGCGCCCTTGCGCAGCTGGTGGCCATCGAGGTCGACACCACTCATCCGCGTCTGCGCCGTGAACGGCACGAAGTCGGCGCCCAGCGCGTTCATGTCGTGCTCGCGAATGCCGTACTGCTTGGCCAGCACGACGATCGAACGCCCCTCTGGGGTCTCGTCCGCCAGCGACGAGAGCTGGGCCACTTCGGCGAGCTCGGACTCGGCGACGCCGGGCATCGGGATGAATTCGCTGGCCAGCCGGTTGCCGATCGTGATCGTGCCCGTCTTGTCCAGCAGCAGCACGTCGACGTCGCCGGACGCCTCGACGGCGCGGCCGGAGAGGGCGAGCACGTTGCGGCGCACGAGCCGGTCCATGCCGGCGATTCCGATCGCGGACAGCAGGGCTCCGATCGTCGTCGGGATCAGCGCGACGAGCAGCGCGATCAGGGTCGTCTCGGAGATCGACGTGCCCGCGAACAGCCCGAACGGCCGCAGCGTCGCGACGACGATCAGGAAGATCAGGGTGAGCGCCGCGAGCAGGATGTTCAGGGCGATCTCGTTCGGCGTCTTGCGCCGCGAGGCCCCCTCGACGAGCGAGATCATGCGCTCCAGGAACGACCCTCCCGGCTCCTGGGTGATCTCCACGACGATCCTGTCCGAGGTCACGCGCGTACCGCCTGTGACGGCGCTGCGGTCGCCGCCGGACTCGCGGATCACCGGGGCCGACTCGCCGGTGATCGCCGACTCGTCGACGGTGGCGATGCCCTCGATGACGGTCCCGTCACCGGGGATCAAGTCGCCCGCCTCCGCCACGACCACGTCGCCCTTCACGAGCTCGGAGGCCGGCTTCGTACCGCCGTCGGCGAGGCGGGCCACGGTCTCCTTGCGGAGCGCGCGCAGCGTGTCCGCCTGGGCGCGCCCGCGGCCCTCTGCGAACGCCTCGGCCATGTTCGCGAAGAGGACCGTCAGCCACAGCCACAACGCGATTAGGAACGTGTACCAGGCGGGCTCCGTGCCGCCGCCGAGCGGCTTGCCCCCGAAGGCCTGTTTGAGCCACGTGAAGGTCGTGATGACCGATCCGATCTCGACGACGAACATCACGGGGTTGTGGATCTGGACACGCGGGTCGAGCTTCTTGAAGCTCTCGACCAGGGCGCGCAAGACGATGTCGCGTTTGAACATCGAGACCGCCTCGCGCTCGTGGGTGGGGGGCACAGGTGCAGACATCAGTGCGTTCCTCCGGTGAGGCGGTCCAAGGCGAGGTTGAGCTCGAGCACGTTGACCCCGCGCTCTCCGCTGAAGCCGAGCCCGCGGCTGTCGGTGTACTTGGAGATCAGGCTGTCGACAGCGGCCAGCGAGAGACCCCGCTTCGCGGCGATGCGGTGCGCCTGGATCCAGGCGTTGGCCGGCGAGATTTCAGGGTCGAGGTTCGAGGCCGACGTGTTGGCCGCATCGACGGGCACCTGGGCGACGGTCAGCCCAGGGTCGTAGGGCCGGTTCAGTTCGAGGTACTCCTTGATGTTCGCTTCGTCTTCTTCCCTCGTCACCTTGTCGTTCGGGCCGCGGTTGGAGAAGGTGCTCGCGGCCGCGTTGTACGCCCCGCCTTCGGTCGCCGAGGGACGCGACTGGAAGTAGCGTGGATCGGCTTCGGTGACGACTTCTCCTTCTTCTTCCTTGGGCTTGCCGTTCTTTTCGAGCACGGGCCGCTTGAAGCTCTGCCCGATGATCTTCGAGCCCACGAGCTTCCCGTTCGCGTACACCTTCTGGCCGTCGGCGTTGCCGGGGAAGGCGACCTGGCTGACACCCGTGATCACGAGCGGGTAGACGATGCCGAGCAGCACCGTGAGGACGATGATCGCGATCGCTGATGTGACGATGTCGCGGCGCATCTCAGTAGAGATGTCCGGTCAGGCCCTGGACGACCGGTCCGAGTAGCAGGGCCGGGAAGAAGGTGAGCGCGCCGACGAGCAGCACGACGCCGATCAGCAGCACCGCGAAGGTCGTGTTGTCGGTGCGCATCGTGCCGAGGCCGACGGGCGTTACGCGCTTGCCGGCGAGCGCGCCGGCGACGGCGAGGGTGAGCACGATCGGCCCGAAGCGCGCGAACAGCATCACCAGCCCGCCGAGCACATCGGCGAAGGTGACGCCGTGCGATCCGATGTTGCCGGCGTTGGGCTGGATGAAGCCCGTGTAGCCGGCGAAGGCCGAGCCGTTGTTGTTGGCCTGGGAGAGGTAGGCGTAGAGGCTCTCCGAGAACCCCTGCGGGCCCTTGCCGAGTTCGGAGATCGAGGCGCGCCCGCCGTGCGTGGCGACTGCCAGGGCGGTCGCGAACAGCGCGAACAGCGGCGTGACGAGGATCGCGAGCCCGGACAGCTTGATCTCCCTCGCCTCGATCTTCTTGCCCAGCCACTCGGGCGTGCGCCCGACCATCAGGCCGCCGATGAAGACTGCGAGCAGGACGTAGAGGAGCATCGAGTACAACCCCGTGCCGACGCCGCCGAAGATCACCTCGCTGGCCGACAGGTTCGCGAACGGCACCGCTCCGCCGATGCCGGTGAAGGACTCGATCGCACTGTTCACCGCACCGCTCGAGGTGACGGTGGTGACCACGTCGAACAGCGCCGAGCCGGCGATCCCGAAGCGCTGCTCCTTGCCTTCGAGGTTGCCGCCCGTCGAGCCGGCGATCGCGTGAGTGTGCAGGCCCGCGGCGTGCTGCGCCGGCGAGCCGTGAGCCTCGGCGATGTAGGCGACGATCACGCCGCCGAGGAACATGAAGATCATCACGCCGTAGATCGCGTAGCCCTGGCGCCGATTGCCGGTCATGCGCCCGTAGGTGAAGACCAGCGCCGCGGGGATGATCAGAACCAGCAACATCTCGAAGAAGTTGGTGAAGGCCGTGGGGTTCTCGAACGGGTGGGCGGAGTTGACGTTGAAGAAGCCTCCGCCGTTGGTGCCGAGCTCCTTGATCACCTCCTGCGAGGCGACCGGGCCCATCGCGATCGACTGCGTGAGCCCCGTTACGGTGTGGGCCGTGAGGTAGGAGGAGAAGTTCTGGATCACGCCCTGGGAGACGAGGACGATCGCGCCGACGATCGAGATCGGCAGCAGCACGTAGAGGACGACGCGCACGATGTCGCGCCAGAAGTTTCCGATGCCCTTGCCGGTGCGGCCGACGATGCCGCGGATCAACGCGGCGGCGACGCAGATTCCGACGCCCGCCGAGACGAAGTTCTGGACCACCAGCCCGAGCATCTGGCTGAGGTAGCTCATGGTCGTCTCGCCGCCGTAGAACTGCCAGTTGGTGTTGGTGACGAACGACGACGTCGTGTTGAAGGTCACGTTCCACGGTGCCGCGTGGAAGCCGAGCGGGTTCAGCGAATGGGGGACGTAGAAAGCGTTCTGCGTGCGCAGGATCAGATACAGCAGCAGCCAGCCGGCGAGGGAGAAGATCAGCAGGCTCTTGGCGTATGCCTTCCAGTCCTGCTCCTTCGTGACGTCCGCGCGCAGCACCCGGTAGAGCAGCCGCTCCGGTCCTCCGAGGACCGGAGAGAGGAACACGCGCTCGCCGGTGAAGACCTTGGCGAGGTAACTGCCGAGAGGGAATGCGATGGCGGTCAAGATCCCCGCGAAGAGGAAGATCGTCAACCAGCCGGCGAATGTCACAGCTTCTCTCCTCTGACAAGCGCGTAGAGCAGGTAGCCGATCAGGATCACCGTGACGAGGAGCCCGAAGAAGTCGGCGCCACTCATGTGCGCGACGAACGACGCCAGGGGCATCGAGGCGCTCATACTCTGTCGACGCCCGCGATCAGGACGAGCAGCAGCGCAAAGGCAGCTAGCGCGAGCACCACAGAGACGATGTCCATGCCGCCACTATCGATGTTGGAGCGTCACGTCCACATAACGATCCTGACGGGGGGCATAACGATTCTGTTACGCCCGGCCGAGACGCGCCGGGATCGCGGCTATTGCGCGAAGCGGTAACCGACGCCCGGGTCGGTGAGGATGTAGCGAAAGCCCGTGTGGGCACCGTCGCCGTCGGGCTCGATCTTCGCGCGCAGGCGCGCGATGTGGGTGCGCAGAGGCTGGATGTCGTCGACGTACTCGGGGCCCCAGACCTCCGCGAGGAGCTTGCGGTGTGTCATCAGCCGCCCCCTGTTGCGCACCAGCACGCGCAGCAGGTCGAACTCGATCGGCGTCAGGTGGATCGTGTCGCCGTCTCTACGCACAATGCGCGCGCCCAGGTCGACCTCCAGCCCGTCCACCGCCACCACGGGGTCCTCGTCGGCGCGTCCGGCACGACGCAGCGCTGCCTGCAGGCGGGCGATCAGCTCGCGGGTGCCAAAGGGCTTGGTGATGTAGTCGTCGGCGCCGGCCTCCAGCGCCATCACCTTCTGGGCCTCCTCGCCGATCGCCGAGAGCACGAGGATCGGCATCTCGCTCCACTCGCGCAGCCGGCGGGTGAGCTCGACGCCGTCGAGGTCCGGCAGCACGAGGTCGATGATCGCTCCCTCCGGAGGACGAACCGCTGCGAGGTCCAGCGCCTCCGATGCGGTTTCGGCGGCGACGGCCTGGAAGCCCGCCTCACGCAGGACGACTTTCAAGGCCCGCACGATCTGCGGCTCGTCGTCGACGACAAGTATCCGGGCCTGCCCCTGGGGCTGGGGCTGGGGCTCCGACGAGGAGATCACCCGCCGAGGCCGGGATCGGCGCTGTGGGAGGCCGGCTCGGGCTCGCCGCCGGTGGGCTCGGCCGCCGGCTCGTCGTCATAGCTCTCGCGCAGTGGCAGTTCGAACACGAACGTCGCTCCCTGGCCCGGAAGAGACTCGACGTGAAGCGTGCCTATGTTCGCCTCCGTGAACCCCCGGGCGATCGCGAGGCCTAGTCCCGAGCCGCGGTGCTCGCGGCCGGCCGCGCCGGCGCGGTAGAAGGGCTCGAAGACCCGCTCCACTTGCGCGGGCGGGATCCCCGGCCCGCGGTCGACGATCCGGACGACCAGCCTGTCGCCCACGATCCGGCCGCCCTCGCGGAAGCCGTCGACGCGCTCTTGGGCCGGCTGGCGCCCGGCTCCGAGGCTCCTGACAGCTCTCGCGCGGACCGACACGGGGTGCCCGCCGGAGTGGCGACGGGCGTTCTCGAGAACGTTGACGAAGGCACGCTCCATCTGCACGGCGTCCACGCGAACGATCGGCATGTCGGGGTCGATCGATAGCGAGAAGTCCTGCGGCGGCGCGCCCGTCTCCGCGACCGACGCGCGCAGGACCTCCTCGATCGAGACCCACTCCCGCCGCGGCTCGGCGGCGTCGGCTTCGAGCCGTGAGAGGTCGAGCAGGTTGTCGACGAGCCGCGACAGGCGTCTCGTCTCCTCCTGGATCACCGCGGCCATGTCGCGGCGCTCCTCATCGGAGATCGTGGGCGACGCCACCGCCTCCCCCGCGGCCGAGATTGCCGTGAGCGGCGAGCGCAGGTCGTGTGAGACGGAACGCAGCAGCGCCGTCTTGATCGTGTCGGCCCGCCGCAGGGCCGCGGTCTCGACCACGCCTCCGAGCAGGCGGTCGCGGTCCAGCGCAGCGCTGAGCAACGCCTCGAGCGCCGGGACAACGCGCTCCTGCAGGCGCCGGAGGTTGGCCTCGGAGGTCCCGGCGCCGACAAGCAGCGTGCCGATTCTCGCGGTGCCCTCGCGAAGCGGGAAGGCGATGTGACGCTCGTCGCCCTCGACTGCCTCCATCTCGATCGCCGCTGAGCTCAGCTCCATCGTCCTCGCCAATCGGGAGGCAGCCGTCGGCAGCACCTCGGCGAGGCTGTTGCCGCGCAGCAGCAGCCGCGCCATCTCGGCCGAGAGGTCAGCCTCGCGGCGGCGCTCCTGCGCGTCGCGGGTGCGGGCGCGAGCGATCTCGGCGACGGAGCTGGCGATCGCGGCGACGACGAGGAACGTGACCAGCGCGACCCAGTTGCGCGAATCACGGATAGTGAACTCGTGCGTGGGTGGGAGGTGGAAGAAGTTGAACGCGGCGGCACTGAGCACAGCGGTGCCAAGCCCCAGCGAGCCGCCCCAGACGATCGAGACGATCAGCACCGCCGGCAGGTACACGACGCTCAGCGAGGCGATCGGCGCGACGTGCGCGAGCGGGTAGACGATCAGTGTGCAGAGCGCCACCGAGATCACGGCGGCTAGCAGTCCGACCCGCCGTGGCGGCGGCTCAGGGGCCAGAACGAAGCCGAGTCCGGGCATGCTCCACCCAGCGTAATGGCGGGCGGGACGGGAGGTGGTTCCCGTCCCGCCGCCGCGCTCTGCAGGCGCGGTCTGGCGGCGCTCCCTCACGGGCGAGCCGGCGCCGCGCTCGCCTGCCGCCCATAGCTGCCGCCGTCAAGTAGCGATCCTCCCGCGGAGGGCGCCGCCTGGCGTGACCCCGCGGTGACCAGCGTGTGATGATCCGGTGATTCGCCGCCGCCGAGGCCATCCGTTCGTCCACCGCCCGGCCGTTCGTCCGGCCCTCGGCTCAAGCGATCGTCCCCGGGTACCGAATCATCGGTAGGACGACGAGCATGAGACGACCCCTGCGCAAATTCGCCGGCCCCGCGCTCGCGGCCGCGGCAATTGCCGTCCTGCCCGTGGGCGCGGCCGCCGAAACCGTGGTGCCGCTACCCGAGTCGAACTACGCCGTGCGCCAGGCCTGCGCGCACCCGGAGCCCGGCCGCGCCAACTGTCTGGCCGAGCAGCTCGTCCCGGTCAGCGCCGAAGCGCAACGCCACAGGCATCCGATCGGCATTGTCAGGCCGGCAGCCCGGGCGCAGCCGGCGGTGCCGTCACCGAAAACCGGCCAGCTCGGCCTGCGCCCCCAGGATCTGCACAGCGCCTACTCGTTGCCCACCGCCGCCACCGGCGAAGCGACGATCGCCCTCATCGACGCCTACAACGATCCCAATGCGGAAGCCGATCTGAACAAGTACAGCGA
The DNA here is from genome assembly GCA_036394235.1 of Solirubrobacteraceae bacterium. GTDB lineage: Bacteria > Actinomycetota > Thermoleophilia > Solirubrobacterales > Solirubrobacteraceae > Palsa-744. The sequence continues at coordinate 9,556 of DASWFM010000262.1, forward strand.
AGAATTCGGCCTGCCCGCCTGCACGGCCGAAAACGGCTGCTTCGAACAGGTCGGCCAGAGCGCCGGCGGTCCCCTGCCGTTTCCTGAAACCGCCGAAGAACTCGAAGCTGCCTTCGCGAACCCGGCCGAAGAAGAAGAAGCCGAAGAAGCGGCAGGCTGGGGCGCTGAGATATCGCTCGACATCGAGTCGGCCCATGCGACCTGCCAGAGCTGCAAGATCATGCTCGTGGAGGCCGACACGCCGAGCATCGAAGACCTGACCGCGGCCGAGACACGCGCCGAGGAACTCGGAGCCACCGAGATCTCCAACTCCTGGGGCGCCCCCGAGGAATTCGTCTCGCCCGCGGCGGCCGAACAGTTGCCTTACAACGACCCCGGCACGGTCATAACGGCCTCGGCCGGTGACGACGGGTACCGCAATTGGTTCGCCAAAGAAGGAGCCTCCACCTCGTTCCCCGCCTCCTCCCCGTCGATCGTTGCGGTCGGGGGTACGCGCCTGTCGGCGCTGAGCAGCGAAGGCGGCTGGACGGGCGAGACTGTTTGGAACGGGTCCGGCGCCGGCGGGGGCGGCTGCAGCGTCGTGTTCGGAGCGGCGAGCTGGCAGCTGTCGAGCGCCAACTGGCCGGCCGTCGGATGCGGTCCCGCCCGCGCCGTCGCGGACGTCTCCGCCGACGCCGATCCATACAGCGGGATCGTGGTCCGCGACACGCTGCCCGGCGAAGAATGCGAAACGCTGTACGTCGAAAAAGAAGGCGAAGCCAAAAAAGTCCTGAGGGGATGGTGTACCTACGGCGGCACCTCGCTCTCCTCGCCGATCATCGCCTCGGTGTTCGCGCTGGCCGGTGGCGCAGGTGGACGGGCCTATGCCGCGCAAACGCTCTACGAAGCGCTGAGCGCTGCTGCATCTTCCTTCCACGACATCACGACGGGCTCGAACGGCGAATGCGCGACCTACAACAAAAAAACCGGCGTCTCACTGTGCACGGCCGCGCAGGAGGCAGCGGCGAGTTGCGCCTCGAGGCTGATCTGCCTGGCGGCACCCGGATACGACGGGCCGACCGGAGTCGGCACCCCGTTCGGCGTACTCGGCTTCACCGCGGGGCAGTTCGAAGAACCCAAAGCCCCCGCGGCGCCGGCATCTCCAACCGCGCTCAGCCCGCCGCCCGCCCGGCCGGTCGCGCCGCCGCCGCCGGCCACGCCGCTGACCCTCCAGCTGACCTCGCTGGGGCTCACGACCACGTCCGTGATCGCGCTGAACCGCCATCCGACGAGGGCCAAGGTCGCGTTCACCTTCAGGTCGAACATGGCGACCCGGCTGCGCGTGACGCTGGCCCGCCGCGTGCGCTCACACGGACGCCCGCGCTGGGTCACGGTCGGGCGCACGATCACGATCTCCGCCGCCGCCGGCCGCAACGTCAAGCGCTTGGCCGGCACCAAGCGGCTGGTCGCCGGCACGTACCGCCTGACGCTCGCGCCGAGCAGCGGCAAATCGCGCTCGGTCGTGTTCCACATCGGCTGAGGGCCGACGCGCCGCTCAGGTGCGCGGCGCGCGGATCTCCGACGGCGCACCGTAAGGGACGAGGGCGGCCGGCAGCTCCACCGTGCCGTCCTCGCGCTGGCCGTTCTCCAGCAACGCCACGATCGTGCGACCGACGGCGACGGCCGTGCCGTTGAGGGTGTGGGGAGTGCGCGTGCGTTTGCCGGTCCGCATACGGATGTTCAGGCGCCGCGCCTGGTAGTCGGTGGTGTTCGAGCAGGACGTGAGCTCCCGGTAACGGCCCTGGCTCGGCAGCCACGCCTCGCAGTCGTACTTCTTGGCGGCCGAGTTGCCGAGGTCGGTGACCGCGATGTTCACGACCCGGTAGGGCAGCCCGAGCTCGCCGAGGAGCTGCTCCTCGATCGACAGGATCCGATCGTGCTCGGCCGCGGAGTCCTCGGGCGCGACGAAGCTGAACATCTCGACCTTGTCGAACTGGTGTACCCGGAAGATGCCGCGCGTGTCGCGGCCCGCGGCGCCGGCCTCGCGCCGGAAGCACGGCGAGAAGCCCGCGTAGCGCAGCGGCAGCACCTCGGCTTCGAGGATCTCCTCGTCGTGAAGCGATGCGAGTGGCACCTCTGAGGTGCCGATCAGGAACAGCTCCTCCTCGGGCAGCGCGTAAATCTGCTGCTCGGTGTCGGGCAGGAAGCCGGTGCCATAGAGCGCCCGTTCTCGCACCAGCACGGGCGGGATCACCGGTTCGAAGCCGTAACCCACGAGTTTCTCGAGCGCCCACCTGACGAGCGCGAGCTCGAGCATCACGAGCCCGCCCCGCAGGTAGGCGAAGCGCGAGCCTGACAGCCGGGCGCCGCGATCCATGTCGATCATCTCCCCCGCCAGCTCGAGATGGTCGCGGGGGTCGAAGCTGAACTCGGGCGCGGCGCCGACCTCCCGCACCAGTTCGTCCTCCCGGCCATCCGGGGCGCTCGGATCAGGCAGGTTTGGAAGCGGCGCCAGCGCGTCGTGCAGCTCGGCCTCGACGGCCGCCAGCTGCTGCTCGAGCTCTTTGACGCGGGCGGCCACCCCCCGCATCGCCTCGATCTCCCGCTCGCGCTGCTCCTGGTCGGCGGCCGCGCGGATGCGGTCGTTCGCTTCGTTCTGCTCGGCCCTCAAGCCCTCGATCACTGGCAACAGCTCGCGGCGGCGACGGTCCAGGTCGATCACCGTCGCCAGCGCCACTGCGGCGTCGCCGCCGCGACGCTCCAGCGCCGCGCGGACGCCGTCGGGATCCTCGCGGATCAGCCTGATGTCGAGCACGGCGCGGGCTCCGCCGGCCGGCCTATTCGCCGGTCTTCGACTTCTTCTTGGCGGGCGCCTTCGCGCCCGTCCCGCCCGTGCCCGGGGTGGTTGTGCCTGCGCCCGCGGTGGTGCTCGTCGTCGTGGACGCGTTCGAGCCGCCTTCTCCCGGCGTCGTGCTGCCTGCTGCTTCGCCCGACGTTTCGGACTGCGGGATGTTCGTCGCCGGCACGCTCGGTTTCTGGCGGCCCGAGTAGAGGGCGAGGAACGCCGCCACTTCCTGAGCTTCTTTGCCGACCAGGATGTTCTCGGGCATGATCGCCCCGGAGAAGCCGCCGTTGCGGATCGCGTAGAGGACCTGTTCGGCGTTCTCCTTGCGGATGTTGAAGTTCGGTCCGTTCGTCTTGACGCGGTTGGCGATGCTCGTGGCCGAGCCCTGAGCGCCGACGAGGCTGAGGGTGTGGCAGCCGGAGCAGTGGTCTCGGAACAGCACCGCGCCGCGGTGGTACGGGCTGTCCTTGGCGATCTGGACCCCCTGGGTGCCGCACGCGCCGAGCACGCAGGCGCAGCCGAGCAGGACCAACAGCATGGCGGCCTTCATGCGGCAGAAATATATAGGCCCGCTCAGAGCCCGGCTCGACCGGCCCGCGCCAGGAAGGCTCAGAACCCGTGCGCAGGAGGCCGGCATGGAGCGCCGGCCGCTGAGGCCGGCACGGAGCGCCGGCCGAGTCTTTCGTGGTCACGGGTTCGTCAGAAGCCGTGGGCAGTGGTGGCCGCCCGTAGCGCCAGGAACACGACGACCAGCGCGGAGGCGGCCATCACGCCGATCTCCCGCCGCATGATCGTCTCGACGAGGTCGTGCTGCTCGGTCTCACCCAGCTGGGCCACCGCCGCGGAGCCCTCGAGCCCGCGCTGGTCGAGCACCGTCTGCGCGGAGGCGACCCGCAGCTGCTCGGCGAGGAAGGAGATCGCGAGCGGCAGCAGGGCATAGAGGTAGAAGAGTTGATCGGTCGAGAATTTGCCGGCAGCGGCCAGCGAGCCGACCGCCGCGGCGAGGGTCAGCGAGGCGCCCTGCCCGACGCGCAGGAGCGTCCAGAAGATGCGCGCGGCATGGCCCGTCGTGTCCCCGAGCCAGATCGCGAGCAGGCCGTCGAGACCGGCCAGGAGGTTGAGCGCAGCGACCGCGAGAGCGCCTGCGACGACGGCCTCATTCATGCCGCGATATCGAGCCGATTGCCACTATGTAACACTCTGCCACAAGGGTGATATAACAGCGCGGTGCTGCGCAGCTATCTCCCGGCGATCGTCTTTCTGGTGCTCGGAGGGGCCGTTGGCGTGACGTTCGCCGTCGTCAACTCCGTGATCGGCCCGCGTCGCGCGACGCCGCAGAAGAAAGATCCCTATGAGTGCGGCCTGCCCTCCGAGATCACGCGCGGGATGCGCTTCGGGATCAGCTTCTACCTGATCGCGATGCTGTTCATCCTGTTCGACATCGAGGTCGTGTTCCTGTACCCGATCGCGGTCGTGCTGCGTGCATACGGAACCTTCGCGCTGGTCGAGACGATCGTCTTCGTGGCGCTGCTGTTCGTGGCCCTCCTCTACGTGTGGCGACGGGGGGCCCTCGAGTGGAGGTGAAACGGGAGCGGCTGAGGAAGGTCGACCCGGACAAACTCCGCGTACGAAAGCTGAACGCCCACCAGTTGCTGCGGGGCGCCGACCTCGAAGGCCCCAACCGCCCGGCCCACCTCGAGGGTGAGGAGCTCGAACGCTACGTGCAGGAACGAGTGGTGACGACGACGCTCGACTCGGCCGTCTCGTGGGCTCGCTCGAACTCCTTCTTCCCGCTCTCCTTCGGCCTCGCCTGCTGCGCGATGGAGCAGTTCCAAGCCGCCGGTCCGCGCATGGACATCGCGCGCTTCGGCTATGAGGCCTTCCGGGCCTCTCCCCGGCAGGCCGATCTGATCATCCTCGCCGGCCGCGTGTCGATCAAGATGGCACCGATCATCCGGCGGCTCTACGACCAGATGCTCGAGCCGAAGTGGGCGATCTCGATGGGAGCCTGCTGCAGCTCGATGGGGGTCTTCAACAACTACGCGCTGGTGCCCGCCGACAAGTTCATGCCGATCGATGTGCACGTCCCGGGCTGCCCGCCGCGGCCGGAGGCGCTGATGCACGGCGTGCTCAAGCTCCGTGACCTCGTCCAGGACGACCCCGAGGCCGGCTGGCGGGAGCGCTATGAAGCGGCCGGCACGGAGGAGCGGCCCTAGATGTTCTCGGTGGCGACACCCTGATGCCCGACGCGACCGGCCTCGAGCTGCTCGCGGCCGACCTCGGGGACGCGGCACTCGAGACGGTCTTCTTCCGCAGCCGCTCGACGCTCGTGATCGACCCCGCTCGAGTCCGCGAGGTGCTGGCGGCGCTGCGCGACCGCGGCTACTCCCACCTCGCGAGCCTCCACGGCGTCGACTACTACCCCGAGGAGCCGCGCCTCGGCGTCCACTACGAGCTGCTGGACATGGGCCGGGTCGACCGCATCACGGTGAAGCTGCGCGTCCACAGCGAGCGGCCCGAGGTCGACTCGGTGACGGCGGAATGGCCGACGGCCGACCACCAGGAGCGCGAGGTCTACGACATGTTCGGCGTGATCTTCCGCGGCCACCACGACCTGCGCAGGATCTTGATGCCCGAGGACTACGAGGGCCACCCGCAGCGACGCGACTTCCCGGTCGGCGGGGAACCCGTGATCTTCACCCGCGATGAGCGCAAATGGCTCGAGGAGCGCGAGTGAGCTCGTCCGGCGACACGCCCTCCTCGGAGTACCGCCGGCGCGAGCAGAGCATCACGCTCTCGCAGGTCGAGCAGACGCTCGAGTCCGGCGAGCACGAGACCAGCGAGGAGCTCCTGACCCTCAACTTCGGGCCCCATCACCCTGCCACCCACGGCGTCCTGCGACTGCTCGTGACGCTGCAGGCGGAGATCGTGCTCGACGTCAAACCGGTGATCGGCTACGTGCACACCGGAATCGAGAAGACGGCCGAGGACAAGTCCTACTGGAAGGTGATCCCGGTCGTCGAGCGGATGGACTACCTGGCCTACTACTTCAACGCGATGGCCTACTGCTG
>DASWFM010000263.1:0-4520 GCA_036394235.1 Solirubrobacteraceae bacterium
ACCGCCGAGCCCGGTTCCGCGCAGCGAATGGAGGTCGTGGTATCGGACATCGAAGCGGCCCGCCAGGACCTGATCGGCCGCGGCGTCGAGGTCGGGGAGACCTTCCACCGGGGTGAGGGCGGCTTCGTCCCCGGTCCGGACCCGGATCGACGCTCCTACAACACCTATGCCACGTTCAGCGATCCGGACGGGAACAGCTGGCTGCTTCAGGAGATCACCGCCAGGCTTCCGGGCCGGCAATGGGAGAACTGAGGAGGTCGGTACGATCCTGCAGCCGTGAGGCTCGTTAGCTATACGCGCGACGGCACGGCCGCGGCCGGGATCCTGCTGGGCGAGGAGATCGTGCCGCTCTCGGCGCTCGAGCGGCCGCCCGCCGCGAACGTGCGAGGCGTGCTCGAGGAGCTCGACATCGACGGCCTGCGCGAGCTCGGCGAGCTCGGCGCCGCCGGCGGTGAGCGGCTGGGTCTCGAGGACGTGGCGCTCGACGCGCCGGTCGTCGACCCGCAGAAGATCGTCTGCATCGGGTTGAACTACCGCGATCACGCGGAAGAGGCCGGGCAGGAGATCCCCGCGGCGCCGATGTGGTTCGCCAAGTTCGCGAACTCCCTCCGCGGAAGCGGTGCGGAGGTCGTGCTGCCGGCCGCGCACCCCGAGTACGTCGACTACGAGGCAGAGCTCGCGCTGGTGATCGGACGGCGGGCGCGAAACGTGAGCGAGCGCGACGCCCTGGCCCACATCGCGGGCGTGATGCCGTTCAACGACGTCAGCGCACGCGACCTGCAGCTGCAGAATCCGCTGTGGACGAGCGGCAAGGCGATCGACAGCTTCGCGCCGTGCGGACCGGCGCTCGTCACGCTCGACGAGGCCGGTGACCTGGGCGGGCTGACGCTGCGCGCCCGTATCGACGGCGAGACGTTGCAGGAAGGCAGCACCGCGAATCTGATCTTCGGGCCCGCCGAGCTGGTCTCGTGGCTCTCGCGGACGATGACGCTGCTGCCCGGCGACATCATCGCCACGGGCACGCCGGCAGGCGTCGGCGCCTCCCAGGGTCGCTTCCTGCGTCCGGGCAACACGATCGAGATCGAGATCGACGGTCTCGGCCGACTCAGCAACCCCGTCCGCAGTGAATGACGCACCCCGAGCCAGGGCACCAGGGGGGCGACCGGTGACTTCCACGGGCGCGAATGCGGCGCTCGAAGCGCGAGATTGTGCTGCGCGAGACAAAACCGGGGAAATCGAACCTGATCGGAGCTCCGATGTTCCTCTTCGATCGCAGAGCGCCAAGCGAACGTGCGATCGCCGCCTGGCGTGAGGCGGCCGAGCTGGTGTCGGCCCGCTGGGCCGTGTTCGTCGAGGCGGAGCCGGAGGAACGTCGCGGAGCATTTGCGTCCTACACAGCGGCCCTCGACGCGGAGGAGGCGGCGGCGGCGCGGATCAAGCAACTGACGCTGGACAGGGCCGCCTGAGCGGAAGCGGGAGAGGGGAGGAGCACGATGGAGCTGCGACACCTTCGTTATTTCATCGCGATCGCCGAGGAGCGAAGCTTCACGCGCGCGGCGGAAAGGCTGTGGGTCGCGCAGCCCGGGCTCTCGACGCAGATCCGGAGGCTCGAGAAGGAGCTCGGCACGCGGCTGTTCGAGCGACACACGCGTGGGGTCGACCTGACCGCCGCGGGAGAGCTGTTCCTCGAGCGGGCCCGCACCGCGCTGGCTGCGGCGGAGATCGCGGGCGCGACCGGCGGCGACATCGCCGCCGGCGTCTCCGGACGCGTCAGGCTCGGGATCGCGACAGGTCCGTCCTGGCACGGAACAGCGGAGACGCTCGCGTGCTTCACGCGCGAACATGCGGGGGTCGAACTGACCGTGCTCGAAGGCTACGGCGGCATGCTCTGGCGGGAGCTGCGCGATGGTCGCCTCGATGCGGTGCTGGCACCCTCCGGCTTTTGCTCGGCTGACCTGCAGTCGCTGGGGCTGGGGGCAGAGCCGTGGCTGGTGCTGGTGGGCGCCGGCCATCGTCTGGCCGGCACGAGTTCCCTGGCTCCGGCCGCCCTGCAGGGCGAACGGATCGCCGTCACGGCGAACCGTGACGGCGCTGGTCACGACCGCGCGATCGCCGATCTCCTCGGATGCCTCGGCGTGACCGCCGTGCTCGTGCGCACCCCGCCGGGTCCGGCGATGCACGGCGCGGTGGCACGCGGCGAGGCGCTTGCGCTCACGACCGCGCCCCCGGCGCTTGCGCCCGGCGTCGTGACCCGCGAGCTCGAGTCGGCGCCGCGGCTCGAGTTCGCGCTCATGTGGCGTGAGCATGCCGCCTCGCCGGCGTTGAATCAGCTCATCGAAACGGCCTTGACACATGCCGAGAGCCAACGGGCCGGGCGGGCGCCGCTGCACGCGGTTGCGTGAGGAGCGCGTCGGAATGACGACCTTGACGAGCCTGCAGCGCGCGGTCCGTCTCGCAATGGCCCGCCGGGACGCGGGCACAGATCCGCGCCGCCGGCGGAGCGGGGCGAGGAGGCAGGGCGGGCCGGCGGTCGTGCCGAGGCCCGGCGCGCAACAACGGCATCAGCTGGCACTGTCCTCGCTCAGCCGCCCTGTGGCGGAAGGCGCGAGTGCCGGGGAGCATCGGCTCAGGGAGCGGGAGCGGTGGGCGACGGCGATCGACTGACCTCGGTGATGAGGCTCGCCAAGCGCACGCCGCTGCTCTCGCGGGACCAAGAGTTGGCCCTCGCGCGGCGGATCGAGCAGGGCGACGCTCGGGCGCGCGAGCGGATGATCGAGAGCAACCTGCGACTGGTCGTCGCGACGGCGCGCAGCCAGCGCTCGCACGATGTCCCGTTCTCCGATCTCGTCCAAGAGGGATGCATCGGGCTGATCCAGGCAGTCGACCGGTTCGATTACCGGCGTCGGCTGAAGTTCTCGACCTACGCGGTGTGGTGGATCCGGCGTTCGATCGCCGACGCGACACGGCACTCGCAAACGATCCGCGTCCCGGCGAAGACGAATCGCCGGTTGGCTGCGGTCCGCCGCGCCGAGGGGGAACTCGCGCGCAGCCGCTGCGCATCGGACGCGGCCGTCGGAGAGCGCGCGGCGGTGCCCGCGAGGATCGTTGGCTCGCTGCGCTCGGCCGCGCGTGTGACGGCGTCCCTCGACGGCGCGATCGGCGACGACGGCGCCACCCTGCGGGAGCTGATCGTCGATGTACACGCCGTCGACCCCCTCCAGCACGCGATCGCGCGGGAGCGTCGGCGCGATGTGGCGGGGATGGTGCGGCTGCTGCCCGAGCGGCACCGCGAGGTGGTCGTCCGCCACTTCGGCCTGGGCAACAGGGAGCCCGAGAGCCACGAGACGATCGCTGTACGGATCGGCATAGGCAAGGAGCGGAGCCGGCAGATCGAACGGGAGGCCCTGCGTCGCATGCGGTCGCTCGTCTGAGCCCGGAGACGTGTCCGGTGCCGGGCTGATCGACGGGATAGGATGCCCCGGGTTCTGCCTATGCACTGGGTAGGAAACAAGTGTCGGCTACGAAAGAGGCCATTCGTGACTATGTCGAGGCGTATCGGGGCGCGCCCGAGCGCCCGTTCCGCCGCTGTGGCTGCCGCGCTGCTCGTGTCTGCCCTCGCCGCCTCGCTTCCCTCGCAAGCTCTCGGCGCCGGCAGGGCCACGAGTCGTGGCACCGTGACGACGCTGTTCGCGGGCTCGCTCATCGCATACATGGAACACAACTTCCGGCCGTCGTTCGAAAAGGCGAGCGGCTATGGCTTCCTGGGGTTCGGGGGCGGGTCGACCGAACTGGCCAACGAGATCAAGGGGGGCGTGCGCCGCGGCGACGTGTTCGTGAGCGCAGCTGCCGCAGCGGACCACGCCCTCGAAGGTGCCCCGAACGGGAATTGGGTTTCCTGGTACACGTCGTTCATGGCGTCGCCGCTGATGCTCGCCTACAACCCACAGAGCTCGTTTGGGAAGCAGCTGCGAGCGGGCAAGCCCTGGTACCGCGTCGTGGCCGAGTCCGGGATCAGGGTGGGTCGGACGGACCCAAAGCTCGACCCGAAGGGCGTGCTCACAACGGAAGCGATCGCTGCGGCGGCCAACCGGCTGCATGATGCGGCGCTGCTCGGCGCGGAGTCGCATTTCGAAACCTTCCCCGAGACGGGGCTGGTCGGGCGGATGCAATCCGGTCAGCTCGACGCCGGCTTCTTCTACGCGGTCGAGGCGAAGACGGCGAAACTGTCGACGGTGGCGCTGACACCGGTCTACAAGTACGCCGCCTACACGCTCACGATCCTCAACCACGCATCGAACCCGACCGGTGCCGCAGCGCTGATCCGCTACCTGCTGAACACCGCCCGAACGTACACGCTGAACAAGAACGGTCTAAGTCCGATGAAGCCGAAATTCGCCGGCTCGCGCGGCGCCGTGCCGGCTTCCCTGCGGGCGACGGTGGGGGCTCGCTGAGACGCAGCACCAAGGGCGCGGGGCTCACGCTGGGGTTGCTCGGCGGACTCCTCGCGCTCTATCTGCTCG
>DASWFM010000264.1:0-7455 GCA_036394235.1 Solirubrobacteraceae bacterium
TAGGCGTTGACGAAGGCGAGGCCCCACCAGCCGTTGTCGTCGAACCAGGTCCGGGTCGACGCTTCGCGGTCGCCGGGATAGGGGGAGTAGCCGGGCACCGGGCGCAGCCCCCGATTCAGGTAGTGCTCGGCGCCGGTCGCGAAGCGGGTCACGGCACGCCGATGAGCAGCCGTCGGCGATGCGATTGCGATCGCATCGAGCGACTGGAAGAGCGGCACGATGTCCCAGATCGTCGCCAGGGGATAGCGGTCGGAGTCGCCCAGCCGCGCGTCATACCAGCCGCGGCGCCGGTCACGCCAGCGGCCCTGTGCGCGGGCGACCCCTTGTTCGGCCCGCCCGAGAAAGCGCTGCTGGGCGGCACTCAGGGCCGGTGGCACGCGGGCCTGCGCGCCGAGGGCGCCGGCGCAGGAGGCGCATGCCCAGGCTGCGGCCAGCACAGCGCACAGCAGCAGCCGGCGCGAGATGCGCTCAGGTGCTGTCCTGACGAGGCTCGTCACAGCAGCTTCAACCCATCTGCGGCGTGTCCGTCGCGCTGCTGGCTACCGTTACCCGACGGATGTCCACCGCCGAGCGCTCGATACCCCACGCGGGGACACACGCAGAGGCCCTCGTCCCGCCTCATCTGCCGCAGCAGCCCTCGGAACGGCGGGCGTGGCTGGTGGCCGGGATGCTCGCGGCGGTGGGCGTGACGGTCCTCGTGGCCGTATTGAGCGGGGTCGTCGGGCGGAACCCCGTCCGAGCGCCGCCCGCTGTGCCGGTCCGTGTCGGGGCGCCACAGCCAGGCCCGGCGGCTTCCGCCAGCGCCCTGGTGCCGCTCAGCGCGGCCGCCCGGGCTCCAGGCGGGCAAGCGATCATCGGCGATCCCAGCGGCGCCCAGCAGGGGCTCGAGCAGCGCCGTCCGGCGGGCGCCCCCATCGTGCATATCGCTCGTCGCTGGATGGAAGGCTTCTATCCGGTCTACGCAACGGCACAGTCCACCTTCGGTGTGAACTGGCTGCTCGTGGCTTCGATTCACATGCAGGAGTCGGCGTTCTCCACGGCGCCGGGCACCTACCACGGCCTCAACTTCGCCCACTGCTGCGGCGGCCCGATGCAGTTCAACGTCACGAACGGGGGTGGGCGGGACTCCCCATCCACGTGGGAACTGGTCAGCGGCTCCTACGTCTACGGCCGCCGTCCGAGGGTCTACGACCACATGACGGCCTCGCACCCATCGATCTACGACGACTTCGATTCGATCATGGCGGCGGCGCACCTGCTCTCGGCCGACGGCGCCGGCTACGCGCTCGACGGATCGGCCTGGGCTGCCGCCTACGACTACTACGGGCATGATCAGACGGGGGTGCAGTATGCGGACAGGGTTCTAGCGCGGGCGATCGGCTGGTCGCAAAAGGGCTTCTGCATCAACTGCGGAGTTTCGGGGCGGCTGATCGCCGCGGTACAGGGTGCGTACGGGGCACCCGTTGCTGCCTCGTTGCAAGCTGAAGCCGAAGCAGCAGCCCCACGGTCGGGCAAGCGCTCTCGGCACGTGAGCCGACGCGGCCCGGCATAGCTGACCCGCTGTCGAGCCCGGGAGCTGGACAGCGGATCCGCTCCTCGTGCGCGCGTGCGTCCAGCACGCCGCGCGCGGTCAGCCTCTAAGCCTGTGCGAGCAGCTCGCCCGCGACCCTGTCGGTCGCGCCGCCGGTGCCACCCAGCAGTCGCCTCGACAGCTGGGCACGGCGGAAGTACAGGGGGGCGTCGTGCTCCCAGGTCGCTCCGATGCCGCCGTGCACAGAGATCATCGTGCGGGCGGCGTCGTCCAGCGCCCTGCCGGCCACCGAGCGCGCGGCGCTGGCCGCGAGCGGGAACTCACCGGGTGCGCCGTGGCGCGCCCAGCCGGCGTAGTAGAGCAGCGAACGGCCGTTCTCGAGCTCGCGGAGCACCTCCGTCAAGGCGTGCTTCACGGCCTGGTAGGAGCCGATCGCGCGCCCGAAGGTGAAGCGCTCCTTGGCGTAGGCCACGGACACGTCGAGTGCGGTCTCTACGCTGCCGAGCGACTCGGCCGCGAGGAGCGCCTGCGCGAGGTGCCAGGCCGCCGCGAGCGTCTCCTCGGACGCGTCGAGGACGGTCGCGGGGGCGCTCTCGAGCGATATGTGACCGAGCGAGCGGGTCGCGTCATAGCGCTCGACGGCCTCGATGGAGACGCCCTCGCCGTCCGCCTCGATCGCGACGCCCACGGGGCTGCCGTCCCTCAGGGCGACACCCACGAGCAGGTCGGCGCCAGGTGCATCCGGGACGAACCACAGGGTCCCGCTGACGCTCAACGACTCGCCCGAGCCGCTCGCGACGGGGGCCGCTCCGCGCTCGATGCCCGTGTGCGGGTCGGCGGTCCACTCGGCGAGCACGTCACCGGGAGGACTGGCGGGCAGGTACGCGGCCCGCTTCTCGCCGGTGGCGAGCTCCTCGATCATCGGCGCGTCACTCGAGGCGTCGAGGATCGCCGTCGCCGGCAGGTGGCCGAGCAGGGGCACGTCGGCGATCACGCGGCCGCACTCGCCGAGCACGAGCATCGCGTCGAACACGTCCAGGCCGGCGCCGCCCCGCTGCTCGTCGATCAACAGTCCCGGCCAGCCGGCCTCGCGGGCCGTGGGCCAGAGGTCGGGAAGCGCCTGCTCGTCGCCGTCGAGTGCCTCGCGGGCGGCCTCCAGGGTCTTGAACCGCGAGAGCGCCCCGCGGGCCGCCTCGCGCAGAAACACCTGCTCATCGGAGAGTGCGAGGTTCATGCCGCGGCCCCCTCCTTGCTGCGCAGCTCGGAGAACGGAATGCCCTTGTCCAGGCGCGGCTCGGGCGGCAGGCCGAGCACGCGCTCGCCGATCGTGTTGCGCAGGATCTCTTCGGTGCCGCCGGCAGACTTCAGGCCTGGCAGGAAGGAGATCATGTAGGCCCATTCACTGTCCTCCTGAAGGGCGTCCGGGCCGAGCACATCGGCGATCAGGTCGCCGGCCTTGATCGCCCCGCTGACCAGCGTGACCTTCGCGAGGCCCGCCTCCGGGCCGGGAATCTGGCCCTTCTGCAGTGCCGACAGGGTGCGATAGCCGGTGAAGCGGATCGCGAGCAGTTCGGCGGCGATCTCGCCGAGGCGATGGCGCACCTCCGGGTCCCGGCGGGCGTGCTCGTCGGCCGCCAGCGCGGTGGCGAAGCGGGTCGAGTTGTAACCCATGCCCTCGCTGCCGAGGCCGATCGTGACGCGCTCGAACATCAGCGTCGTGAGAGCCGTGCCCCAGCCATTGCCGACGCCGCCGACGACGGCGCTCTCGTCGAGCGCGACATCGTCGAAGAAGACCTCGTTGAACTCCGCCTCGCCGGAGATCTGACGGAGGCCCCTAACCGTCACGCCCACCGCGTCCATCGGCACGATGAACATCGTCAGGCCCTTGTGCTTGGGCACATCTGGATCGGTGCGGGCCAGTAGCAGGCCGTAGGAGGCGAACTGGGCGTTGGTCGTCCAGACCTTCTGCCCGGACAGGCGCCAGCTGCCGTCGTCCTGCTGGCGGGCGCGCGCCTGCACGGCCGCCAGGTCTGAGCCCGCGGCGGGCTCGGAGAAGAGCTGGCACCAGACCTCGTCGCCGTGAAGAAGCGGCGCCAGGTAACGGCTCTTCTGCTCGTCGCTGCCGTGGGCGATGATCGTCGGGCCGAGCATGCCAACGCCGATCGCGTCGAGGATCCCCGGAACTTTCGCTCGGGAGATCTCCTGGTTGGCGATCACCTGCTCGATCGGTCCGAGGCCTTGGCCGCCGTACTCCTTCGGCCAGGTCAGGCCGGCGAGCCCGCCCTCTGCGAGCTTGCCCTGCCAGACGCGGCGGGCGGCGATTATCTCGTCCTCGTCCTGGATCGCATCGGGACCGCTCAGGACGGGCGCTTCGGATGAATGCTGATCGAGCCAGCTGCGCACCTGGGCGCGGAATGCGGCCTGCTCGGGTGTGTCGTCGAGATCCACGTCTTCTCCTTTGGCTGACTGGCCAGTCAATCCTCGAGGGGGGAACGCTATCGCTTCCGCGACGCACGCGCAGACGCCAGTGCCGCAAGCGGCAGTGGCGTTTGCGCGCACGCCGCTACAGCTACCGTGGGGCGGCTGCCACGGCCTGTAGATACCACTGCGCACGCGGTCTCCAAGAACGAAGTGCTCCGCGGGGGCGGTAGATACCACTGCGCACGCGGTCTCCAAGACGAAGTGCTCCGCGGGGGCTGTAGATACCAATGCGCACGCGGTCTCCAAGGCGAAGTGCTCCGCGGGGGCTGTAGATACCACTGCGCACGTGGTGTCTGATGCGTCCTTCTCTCGGCGGCCGCTGTAGATACCACTGCGCACGCGGTGTCTGACGCGTCCTTCTCTCGGCGGCCGCTGTAGATACCACTGCGCACGCAGCGAGCCGGAGCGAGCGTCGCCCAGCGGTCGGGCTGGCGTGATTCGGTCGATCAGGCGCCGGCGGGCATCGGCGGCTCGGCGACGGCCGGCAGGTGGTAGACGTCGTGAAAAGCCCGGTCGAGCAGTTGTTTGGACTCGACGCCCGGAGCGTTCGAGTTGAGCAGCACGACGCCGAGCTTGACGCCGCCCCGTTCGGCGGTCGCGACCAGACACCGCCCGGCCGCGTCGGTGAAGCCGGTCTTCAAGCCCGTGGCGCCGGGGTAGTGGTAGATCAGCAGGGGGTTGTTGTTGTACAGGTAGAGCTTCCCGCCCTTGATCGGGAACGGCAGCACGGCGCTGTAGGTATGGACGACCCGTGCGATGCGGCGCTGTTCGAGTGCGACGTGAGCGAGCACGGCCAGGTCGGCCGGGCAGGAGAAGTTGCCCTGGTCGAAGTAGCCGGACGGGGAGGAGTAGCGGGTGCAGGCCATGCCGAGACGGGCGGCTTCCTCGTTCATGCTCCTCACGAACGCGCTGACCGAGCCGGCCACATGCTGAGCGAGCGCGACGGCGGCATCGTTGCCGGAGGGCAGCAAGAGGCCGTAGAGCATCGACTCGAGCCGTACGTACTTGTGGAGAGGCAGCACCCCGACCTTCGACCCGTTCGAGTCCACCGCCGCCTTGGTCACGAGCACGTGGTCGGCGGGCGGTGCGGCCCTGACGGTGACGAGCGCCGTCATCATCTTCGTGAGGCTCGCGATCGGGAGGCGCTTGTAGGCGTTGCGCTGCCAAAGCACCTGGCCGGTCTGGAGGTTGAACAGCAGGCCGGCCCGCGGCGGGTGGCGGAACTGCAGCCGGATCGGGTCGGCGGCCGGCGTCGCGATCCCGGTGAGCTTCAGCGCCGGCGAGCTGAGGAGGAACCCGTCCGGGGAGCGCGGCGGCGCCTCGACGGCGTTCGCCTGCGTGCTCGCCGGCGCCCGTGGACCGCGGCGTCCATGACCCCCGGATCCGCTCCCCGCGAGAGCCGCGATGGCGATCGCGATCACCGCGAAGGCGAGTAGCCCGAGCGCGATCTGACGGCGGCGGCGCCGGCGCTCGGCTGCGCGCTCGCGGCGCAGACGGCTCTGGCCGGGCGTCATGAAGGGGGATGTGCTCACTGGCGAGGAGGATTGCGCAGCGCGCCGACGATGCCGACGGCGAGCAGGACGAGGATGAAGATCGAGATCACGGTTGCTGCGGTGATGCCCTGTTCGGTCGCCGCCACCACCGTGAGGAAGGCGAAGCCGGCGATGAACACGAGCGCCGCCGCGAGCACGGCCTGCCGCCTCACGGCACTATCCCAGGCGAGGCAGGACTCATGCGAAGGTCGGGCCGCCCCCGGCCCGCGCCGCGCGCCGCGAGGCAAAGACGCGGATCGCCAGCAGGCCGAACAGGAAGCCGCCGATGTGGGCGAAGTAGGCGACGCCTTCGGAGCCGCCCACGGGGGTCGCGAGGCCGGCCAGGCCGAACCACAGTTGCTCGAGGAACCACAGCGCGAGCAGCACGAGAGCGGGCAGCTCGACGATCGTGAAGAAGAAGAAGATGAAGATGACCGTCAGCACGCGCGCACGGGGGTAGAGCAGGATGTAACCGCCGAGCACCGCCGCGATCGCACCGGAGGCGCCCAGCGTCGGTCCGGTCGAGTTGGGCGCGACGGCGACCTGGGCGGCGAGCGCCACCAGCCCGCCCAGCAGGTAGAAGGCGAGGTAGCGCGGCCGGCTCATGGCGTCCTCGACGTTGGGCCCGAAGATCACCAGGAACAGCATGTTGCCGAAGATGTGCAGGAAGCTGCCGTGTAGGAACATCGAGGTGAAGGCGGTGATCGGGGTCGACGGCTGCGGCGCGGGTGTACCGGTGACGCCCCGCTCTCCCTGGCAGGCGACACCGCTGACCTGGCCCGAGGGGGTGAGCTGGGAGATCAGTTCGCAGTGCTTGCCCGGGTGGGTCAGCTCGTAGGGGATCGCGCCGTAGTGCACTGCGACGCTCGTGGAGGGACCGCCGAAGAAGCTGCCGCCGTGGCGGATCTCCAGCAGATAGGCGATCACGTTGATCGCGACGAGCGCGATCGTGACGAGGGGCAGCCGCGACAGCGGGATGTTGTCTTTGATCGGGAAGATCGCGCGAGCTTATCCCCGAGGGGAGGCGCCCTCGCCGGTGCAACCTTGCTCTCGCGGGTCGACTAGAGGGAGGCCGCGAGCGGGCCGTCGCCCTGCAGAGACTGCGGAACGTGCTGGTCTGCGTGATAGGAGGAGCGCACCAGCGGGCCCGCTGCGACATGGTCGAAGCCGAGCTCGTAGGCGGCCTCCTCGAGCGCCTTGAACTCGTCGGGGTGCCAGTAGCGGACGACCGGCAGGTGTCGCTCGGAGGGGCGCAGGTACTGCCCGACTGTGAGCACCTGCACGCCGGACTCACGGAGCGCGGCGAACGCCTCGACCATCTCCTCGTGGCTCTCGCCCAGCCCGACCATCAGCCCCGACTTGGTCACGACCTCGCCCTCGCCGAGCTCTGCGGCGAGGCGCAGCACGCGGCAGGAGCGCTCGAACTCGGAGCCGCGGCGGGCGAGCGGGTAGAGGCGGGGCACGACCTCGACGTTGTGGTTGAAGACGTCTGGACGCTCGGCGATGACCTTCGCGAGCGGCATCTCCTGGCCCTGGAAGTCCGGGGTGAGCACCTCCACCTGGCATCCCGGTGCCTGGCGACGGACCTGGCGGATCACGCCGACGAACGCCGAGGCGCCCTTGTCGGGCAGGTCGTCGCGGTCGACGGATGTGATCACGGCATGCCGCAGGCCCATGCGTGCAATCGAGCGCGCCACGCGGGCCGGCTCGAGCGGATCATGCCAGGTCGGCTTGCCGGTCTTGACGTTGCAGAAGCCGCAGCGGCGCGTGCAGGTGTCACCGAGGATCATGAAGGTGGCGGTGCCGCGCTCCCAGCACTCACCCACGTTCGGGCAGGCGGCCTCCTGGCAGACCGTGTGGAGGTTCTCCTCGCGGATCAGCTCGGTCAGCTCGCGGTAGCGCTCGCCGCCC
>DASWFM010000265.1:0-16302 GCA_036394235.1 Solirubrobacteraceae bacterium
CCCCCGCCTCTTCTTGCAGGTCGAAGATGGATCCCTGGCCGATCAATGCGTCCTGCTGGATTTTCTGGCCTTTGGACTGGGCGGTCTCGAGGACGTCGATCATTCCCTTGCGGGTCGCGCCGGTCGAGCCGAACGCGCCGCTCTTGATCAGCGCCTCGATCGACTTCTTGTTGACCGTGCGGCAATCGACGCGCTCGCAGAAGTCCCACAGCGAGGAGAACTGGCCGTTCTCACGGGCGCGCTTGATCGCCTCCACGGCCTGGTGGCCGACGCCCTTGACGGCGTCGAGTCCGAAGCGGATCGTTCCCACGCCGCCCTCCACCGCCGGCGGTCCGACCGTGAACTCGTGGTCTGAGAGGTTCACGTCCGGCGGCAGGATCTCGATTCCCATCTCCTCGCAGCGGGCGACGAAGAACGGGACCTTGTCCTTCGTCGACATCACCGAGGAGATCAGCGCCGCCATGTACTCGGCGGTGTGGTTGGCCTTCAGCCACGCTGTGCGGTAGCCGATCAGCGCGTAACACGCAGCGTGAGAGCGGTTGAACGAGTAGTCGGCAGAGCGTTCGTTGGTCGTCCACAGGAACTCGATCACCTCCGCGCTCGTGCCCGATGCGCGGCAGCCCTCGACGAACTCGGGCTTCAAGGCCGCCATCGCAGCGCGGTTCTTCTTGCCGATCGCCTTGCGCAGGTCGTCCGCCTTGGCCCCCGAGAAGCCGGCCAGCTCCTTGGAGATCTGCATCGCCTGCTCCTGGTAGAGGATCACGCCCTTGGACGATTCGAGGATCGGGCGCAGCCGCTCGTCGGGGTAGGAGATCGCCTGCGGGTTGTGCTTGCCCCTGGCGTACACCGGGATCTGGTCCATCGCGCCGGGCCGGTACAGCGCGTTGAGCGCGATCAGGTCCTCGAACTCGGTCGGGCGTACCTTCTTCAGCGCCTCGCGCATGCCCTCCGACTCGAACTGGAAGACGCCGGTGGAGTCTCCCGCGGCGAGCATCTCGTAGGTCTTCTCGTCATCGAGCGGCAGCGTCGTCATGTCCGGCCGTTGAGTGGCTTCGCCTTCGGCGCCCGCCGAGGAGCGCTCGATGATGTCGAGCGCGTCCTCGATCACATCGAGGTTGCGCAGCCCGAGGAAGTCCATCTTGAGCAGGCCGATCTCCTCGATCGGCTTCATCGAGAACTGCGTCACCGTGCGGTAGACCTTCTCGCCGTTCTCGTCCGTGCCGGCGTCGGCCAGCTGCAGCGGCACGATGTCCGTCAACGGCCGGTCGGCGATCACGACGGCGGCGGCGTGGATCGAGGAGTTGCGGACGATGCCCTCGAGGCCCTTGGCGACGTCGACGATCTGGCGCGCCTGCGGCTCCTCGTCATAGGCCTTGCGCAGCGGCTGGCCCTGCTTGAGGCAGTCCTCGAACGAAGGCGACCGTCCCATGATCGGGTCGGGGATCAGCTTCGCGAGGCGGTCGCCCGTGCCGTAGTCGAGCCCCAGCACCCGCGCCGCGTCGCGGGTGGCGGCACGCGGGAACATCTTGCCGAAGGTGACGATCTGCGCGACCGACTCGCGCCCGTACTTCGCGGTCACGTATCGCATCACCCGCTCACGGCCCCGCACCGAGAAATCGATGTCGATGTCCGGCATCGACACGCGCTCGGGGTTCAGGAAGCGCTCGAAGAGCAGGTCGTACTCGAGCGGATCGACGTCGGTGATCGCCAGGCAGTAGGCGACGATCGAGCCGGCCGCCGAGCCGCGGCCCGGGCCGACCGCGATGCCGTTCTCCTTGGCAAAGCGCACGAAGTCCCAGACGATCAGGAAGTACGCGTTGAAGCCCATCTTGTCGATCACCGCGAGCTCCATCTCGGCGCGCTCCCGAGCGGCGGCTGGCACCGGGTCGCCGTACCGGAGCGTCAGGCCAAGCTCGACCTGCTCACGCAGGTAGGCGCCCTCGTCTGCGCCGTCCGGCACGGGATAGCTCGGGATCAGCTGCTTGCCCAGCTCGAGCTCCACCGAGCAGCGCTCCGCGATCTCGAGCGTGCTCGCGATCGCCTCGGGCCACTCCGCGAACGCGCTGTGCATCTCGCTGCTGTCGCGAAGGTAGAACTCGTTGGTTTCGAACTTCATCTTCGGTTCGGCGAGCGTGCTCTTCGTCTGCACGCAGAGCAGCGCCGAGTGGTGGACGTAGTCCTCGCTGCTCAGGTAGTGGACGTCGCCGGTGCCGACCAGCGAGCCGCCGACTTCGCGGGCGATCCTGACGATGCCCTCGTTGCACTTGTCCTGCGGGGCGAGGCCGTTCTTCTGGACCTCGAAGTAGACGTTCTCGGGCCCGAAGATCCGCAGCAGGTCGTCGGCGTGAGCCCTGGCGTCGCCGGGCCGGTCCTCCAACAGCCGCTGGCAGAAGCGCGATGCCAGGCAGCCGGTCAGCGCGATCACGCCGCCCGCGTGGCGCTGGACCTGCTCGAGGTCAACGGTCGGCTTGCCGCGCTGCAGTCCTTCCAGGAAGCCCGCCGAGGAAAGCTTGACGAGGTTGCGGTAGCCCTCGTCGTCCGCCGCCAGCAGCGTCAGGTGGTTTCGCTCGCTGCGGGCGGGTTGCGACTGCTTCGGCCTGTGATCGTCGACGAGGTAGATCTCGCAGCCGACGATCGGCTTGACGCCGTGCTTGCGGGCGGCCTTGTAGAGCTCCACCGCGCCGTTCATGACGCCGTGGTCGGTCAGGCCTAGAGCCGGCTGGCCGAACTCCGCGGCGCGCTGCGCGAGGGAGTCGATCTTGCATGCGCCGTCGAGCAGCGAGTACTCGGAGTGGACGTGAAGATGGGCGCAGGACGGGGTGCTCACCGGTACCGCAATGCTAGGTGCCCGGGCGGCGGAGGCTCAGACGGCGCGCCGCTGTTTGCGCCGATTACGAAGCCGCCCGATCAGCGACTGGCTGTGCTTGTTGCGGGGTTTCACCGGGATCGGCGCGGGGGCCGGGTTGGCGACCCTCACGGGGGCCTCGGGAGCCGGCAGCGGTGGCTCGGTGACGGGCGCGGGCGCACCGGCAGCAGCGGGTGCCTCGGGCGCGGGCGCGCTCGCGGCTGCGGCGCCGCCGGCTGGCTGCGCGCTCGCCGATGCAGGGGGCTGGGGCGCCCGTGGCGTCGTAATCCACGGGGACTCCGCGGCGGCCTCGCCGGGATCCTCCGGCAGGAGCGGAGCACTCTGCGCGCGCGCCCGCAGCCTCTCGACGGCTGCGGCGAGCGCGTCGGCCATCTCGACTCCGCGCTGCTCCGACTCGCCCGCGGGCTCCGAGGGCGAACGCGGGCGGAAAGCCCGCGGCATCTCCGGTGCGGCCGGGGCCTCGGGCCGGTGACGGGCGTTGCTCAGCAGTATCCCGAGCCGGCCGAGAATTGCGCGGATCTCGCCGAGCAGCCCCTCCATGCGGCGGTGCCCTTCGCGAATCCCCGCGAGCTCACGTTCGGCGCGCTCACGGGCGGCGCGCTCGGCGAGGAGACTCCGCTGGATCTCCTCGGCGCGGCGCTCGAGCTCGGCGACCCGGGACTGCAGGTCGGCTTCGGCCTGCCTCAGCGAGGCACGCTCGGCGACCGCCGCCTGCTCGGCTTCCGAGAGCTGGCGTTGGATCGCGTCGATCCGGGCCGAGAGCTCCACCAGCTCGCGCTGGCCGGCGGCTGCAGGCCGTGCCTGGGGGGCGGGACGCGCGCCGCGCTCGCGCTCGAGCCCCGAGAGGCGCTCCTGCGCCTCGACCCGCAGCTGCTGCTCGGCGTACTCACGCTGCTTGACCCGTCGCAGCTCGCTCTCCCGCTCGGTGCCGTGCACGCGCTCCGCCTCGAGCACCGCGGCCATGCGGCGCCGCTCCTGCTCGGCCTCCTGGAGCCGCGCCTGCAGGCTGGCGACGTGGCTTTCCAGCGTCTTGACGGTCGCTTCGGCGGCCTCCGCCCGGCGCAGCAGCGCTGCCTCGCCGGTCTCGGTCGCCCGCCGCGCGCGGCGCTCAGCCAGGAAGTCCGACTCGCCCATCCTCGGACCGTTCCCCGGTGTCTCGCTCTCCTCGACCATCGTGGTGAAAACTAGAAGCCTGTTCGGACGTCCATGGCCCGCGCGGAGACGTCCTTCGTTCTCTATGGTGGCGACCGATGAGCGCCCGCGCCACCCCGGATGACGACGATCTCGACTGGCGCCTGAGCGGCGAGCTGCAGCAGGACGGCCACGGTCTGCTGCACGCGTTCGTCGAGCGGATGCGGGACCCGGCCGTGCTGACGGAGCTGCGAGCCGCGGTCCCGGAGGCCGTCGTGATCACCCACGACGGCAGCCGCCTGTTCGCCTACGCCGCCGGTCGCGGCACGATCGACGGCGCGCGTGCCGCGATCGAATCGGTGCTCGAGAAGGACGGCCTGCCGGCGACGCTCTCGCTCAGCCACTTCTCCGAGCAGCTCGACGAATGGGTCGACCCGGACGATCACACGCCCGCCGAGCGCGAGCGGGAGGCGGCGGCCCTCGCGCCGGAGTCGCGCACGCTCGTGGCCCTCGTCGGCAAGGAGATCCGCGAGGAAGTCGAGCAGTCGATGCGCTCGTGGGCCGACCGGCTCGGACTGCGCCTCGAGATCGTCGAGCATCCGCACCTGCTCGACTCGCAGGTCGCCTTCACGGTCAACGGTCCGGCCCGCAAGGTGGACGAGTTCGCGGCGGGGCTCGCGGCCGAGCAGCGCCAGACGATCCGCACCGAGCGCGAGGTGATGCTGAGCCCGCTGTAGACGGTCAGCCGGCGAGCCGCTTGGCGAGCAGCGCGGCGCCGAGCACGCCACCGGCGGCAGCAGCTCCCTTCAGCGCGACCCGGCGCGCCGCGACCCGTCGGCGCAGGTACCACTTGCCGCCGTTCCAAACGGCGAATCCGAGCAGCTTGTAGGCGCTCGCGCTCATGTCTTGACTCTACCCCGCGTCGTCCTCGTTATGCAGCCGCCAGGCGATCCGCGACTGCAGCGAGAAGAGCTCGATGAAGCCCGGTGAAGCACTCTGGGAGAACAGGCCCCCGGACTCCGCGAAGGACGCCAGCGAAGCGTCGTAGACGGCGTTCGGCGAGGAGCGGGTGACGACCCGCACGTGGCCCTTGTAGAGCTTCAGGCCGATCGTGCCCGTGACATGGGCGTTGACGTGGTCCATGTAGGCGTCCAGGTCCTCCCGCAGCGGCTCCCACCACAGCCCTGCGTAGACGAGATAGCCCCATTGGCGGTCGAGCTCGCGCTTGAACTGGTTCTGGTGGATCGTGCAGACCAGCCGCTCGAGCTCTTCGTGCGCCGGGAGGATGATCGCCGCCGCCGGCGCCTCGTAGATGTCGCGGACCTTCAGCCCGACGATCCGGTCCTCGATGTGGTCGAGGATGCCGACGCCGTGGCGCGCTGCGACCTCCGCGGTGGTTTCGATCAGCTCGACGAGGCCGAGTCGCCGTCCGTCGAGCGAGACCGGCACGCCCCGCTCGAAGCCCAGCTCGATCGTCTGCGCCTCGTCGGGTGCCTGCTCGGGACGGGTGACGAGCTGGAAGACATCGTCGTCGGGCGCGTGCCCCAGGTCCTCGATCCAGCGGCCCTCCGAGGAGCGGCCCCAGAGGTTGTCGTCGATCGAATACGGCGCGACCTCGGTCCCGCCCTTGACCGGGATGCCGTTCTCGCGCGCATAGGCGATCTCCTCCTCGCGGCCCATCTGCCAGGAGCGCACGGGGGCGATCACCTTCAGCTCCGGGGCCAGCGTCGCGATCGTGGCCTCGATGCGAACCTGATCGTTGCCCTTGCCTGTGCAGCCGTGGGCGATCGTGTCACAGCCGCCGGCGCGGGCCTGCGCGACGGCGAGCTTGGCGATCAGCGGCCTGCCGAGGGACGTGAACAGCGGATAGCCGTCGCCGTACACGCCGTTCGCCTTGATCGCCGGGACGAGATAGTCGCGGGCGAACTCCTCGCGGGCGTCGACGACGTGCGTCTCTAACGCCCCCAGCATCTTCGCCTTGCCCTCGATCACCTCGTAGTCCTCGCCCGGCTGCCCGAGGTTCACGGTCAGGCAGATCACCTCGGCTCCATAGGAGTCCTGGATCCACTTCAGCATCACGCTCGTATCGAGGCCGCCGGAGTAGAGCAGCAGCACCCGGTGGACCTGCTCGGGGGAGGCCTCGTAGGAGGCCGTGGGGGCGCGCTCGAGGCGCTCGGGGCTGCTCACGGCGGCCAATCTATCCGGCGGCGGCCGGCGGCGCCTCGGAGGACGCCCCTCCCGCCCTCGAGCGTTCCATCAGCGGGTAGCGCGTCGGGCCGAGCGCGAAGCCGAGGCGCTCGTAGAGGCGCTGGGCGTCGGCGGTGTGGAGCAGCCAATGGACCTCCGGCGCCCGATCCCCGTCGACCATCTCCCGTACCAGCGCCAACCCCAGCCCCTTGCCTCGGTGGAGCTCCAGCACGTACACGTCAGCGAGGTAGGCGACCGTCACCCCGTCGGAGATCGCCCGCGCGAAGCCGACCTGTAGGCCTCCGTGGTAGAGCCCCACGACGCGCCGGGAGCCCGCGATCGTCGCTACCACCCGCTCGCGGGTGCGGCCGCGTCCCCAGTAGGAGAGCTCACTGATGAAGTGGTGGATCGCGTCGACGTCGAGCCGCGCGGGGTCGTCGTCGAGCTCATAGCCTTCCTGCAGCGGCGTGATCATCAGCCCGCCAGCGCCGCCGCCAGCCGCTGCACCCCGTCGCGCAGTTGCTCGGAGCCGATCGTCAGCGGCGGCAGCAGCCGCAGCGTGTCGGGACCCGTCGCGTTCAGCACGAGTCGTTGCTCGAGCAGCGCCCGGCGCGCGAGGGCGGGAGCGGGAACGTCGAGGCGGCAGGCGAGCATCAGGCCCCGGCCGCGGACCTCGAGGACGTGGGGAAGCGACGCCAGCGACTCGCTCAGCTCCGCCCCGAGCTCCTGCACCCGCGCGAGCAGCGCCGGGTCGTCGGTCAGCTCGAGGGCTCTCAGCGCCGCCGTGGCGACGAGCGGGCCGCCGGCGAACGTCGAGCCGTGGTCGCCCGGCGCGAATACGTCGGCGAGGCGCGCGCCGGTGATCAGCGCGCCGATCGGCACGCCGCCGCCGAGTGCCTTCGCGACCGTCATGGCGTCGGGGACGACACCGCTGCGCTGGTAGGCCCAGAGCGTCCCGGTGCGCCCCATGCCGGTCTGGATCTCGTCGAAGATCAGCGCCGCGCCGTGCTCGTCGCACGCTGCTCGCGCGGCGCCGAGCAGCTGATCGGAGAGCACGTGCACCCCGGACTCGCCCTGGATCGGCTCGAGCAGGACCGCGGCGGTATCGCCGTCGACGGCCCCATGCAGCGCCGCCGGCTCCGCGGCGACCGCGTGGAAGCCCGGCACCAGCGGCGCGAACGGCGCCTGCTTGGCCTCCTGGGGCGTCGCCGAGAGCGACCCGTAGGTGCGGCCGTGGAAGGCGCCTTCGAGGACCACGACCTTGCCGCCGCGGCGCGCCTTGCGGGCCAGCTTCAGCGCCGCCTCGTTGGCCTCGGTGCCGGAGTTGCAGAAGAACACCTTGCCGCCGAGGCTGCTGGAGGAGAGGCGCTCGGCGAGCCGCATCGCGGGCTCCGTGTAGAAGAGGTTGCTCGTGTGCATCAGCCGCCCGGCCTGCTCGCGCACCGCGGCGACGATCTCGGGGTGGCAGTGCCCGAGGCTGGTCACGGAGATGCCGCAGAGGAAGTCGAGGTACTCGTTGCCCTCGTCGTCCCACAGCAGCGCCCCCTCGCCGCGCACGAACTCCACCGGCATCCGCGCGTAGGAGCCGATCACCCGCTCGGACTCGATCCTCTGAAGCTCGGCGAGGCTCACCTGAGACCGCCGGCGTCCGGCGATTCTTGGATCTTCGTCCCGATCCCAGCGTCGGTGAAGAGCTCGAGCAGCAGCGAGTGCGGGGTGCGGCCGTCGAGGATGTGGGCGGCGGAGACGCCCGCATCGATCGCGTCCAGGCAGGCTTCGAGCTTCGGGCGCATGCCGCCGTCGAGCGAGGCGAGCGCGGCGCGCACCTGGCCCGCGCCGGCCTGGGAGATCAGGCTGGCTGGGTCCGACGGATCGGCCAGCCAGCCGGGAACGTCGGTCAGGAACACGACCTTGTAGGCGCCGAGCGCGCCGGCCACGGCGCCCGCGGCCTCGTCGGCGTTGACGTTGTAGGAGTGGCCCTCGCGGTCCGCGCCGACCGAGGCGATGACGGGGATGTAGTCGCTTGCGATGTGCTCGATGACGCCGGTGTTGACCCGCTCGATGCGACCCACGAAGCCGATGTCCTCGCCACCGGGGGCCGAGCGCCGCGCGACGCGGAACAGCGCGCCGTCGTCGCCGCACAGCCCCACCGCGGGCTGGCCGTGGCGCTGCAGGCGCAGGACGATCTCCTTGTTGACCTTCCCGACCAGGACCATCTTCGCGACCTCGACCGTGTCCTCGCTGGAGACCCGCAGGCCGCCCACGAACTCCACGGGCAGGCCGAGCCGCTCCATGTAGCCGGTGATCTCCGGCCCGCCGCCGTGGACGACGATCGGGTTCAGCCCGACGTACTTGAGCAGCACCACATCACGCGCGAACTCCTCGCGCAGCCCAGCGTCCTCCATCGCCGCTCCGCCGTACTTGATCACGACGGTCTTGCCGTGGAACTCGCGGATGTAAGGCAGCGCCTCGAGCAGTGTCCCTACGTCGCGCATGGTCGTGGCCTCGCTAGGTGGTGTAGTCCGCATTGACCGTCACGTACTCCTTCGAGAGGTCCGAGAAGAACACCTCGGTCTCGGCGCCCTCGCCGGGCAGTCCGACCTCGTACTCGACCTCCTCGCTCTGCACGAGGCGGTCGAGCTCGAGCTCGTCGTAGGGGATCGCAGCGCCGGCCGAGCAGACCTGCATGCCCTCGATCGTCACGTCGACGGGCAGCGGCGCGGTGCCGGCGAGCGCGCCGCCGACGGCTTGCACGATGCGTCCCCAGTTCGGATCCCCGCCGTGCAGCGCGGCCTTGACGAGGGGCGAGTTGGCGACCGCGCGGGCGGCTGCCTCGACGTTGTCCTGGTGTCCGCCGCGCACGATCACCCGCGCCGCGCGCCCGGCGCCCTCGCCGTCGACCACCATCATCACGGCCAGCTGGCGAAGCAGGGCGTCCAGCGCCTCGCCGAAGCGCAGCTCGTCCTCGCTCTCGGGGGCGATCGCGACCGTGGAGGCGCCGGAGGCCATCAGGATCGCCGTGTCGTTGGTCGAGAGCTGGCCGTCCACCGAAGCGCGGTCGAAGGAGCGCTTCACGCATACACCGAGCAGCAGGTCGGCGGTCTCGGCCGACAGCGCCGCGTCTGTCTCTACGAAGCACAGCATCGTGGCGAACTTCGGCGAGATCATGCCGGCGCCCTTGCACTGCGCGCAGAGCCCGACAGTGCCGGAGTCGAGCTCGACGCGCAGGTTGGCACGCTTCTCGAACGCGTCCGTGGTCTGGATCGCGGCCTGGAAGTCGGCGTCACCGCCCCGATCGAGGCGCTCGCGCGCGGCGAGGATGCCTTTCAGGACCTTCTCGACGGGCAGATACTGGCTGATGCCGCCGGTCGAGGCCAGGGCGACCGCTGCGGGTTCGACACCGGCGGCGAGCGCCGCCGCACCCTGGGTCTTGGCGGCATCTTCCAGGCCGCGGCCGCCGGTCGCCGCGTTGGCGCAGCCCGAGTTGACGAGCACCGCCCGCAGCGCACCGAGCGTGCAGCGCTCCTGGCTGAGCAGCACGGGAGCGGCGGCGGCGCCGGACGAGGTGAAGCGGGCGGCGCTGACCGGCTCCGCGGCGTCACTGAGGAGCAGCCCGAGATCGGGCCGCCCGCTCGGCTTGAGGCCCGCCGCGACGCCTGCGGCGCGAAACCCCGCCGGCAGCCCGGAATCGGGCGCGAGCTCGGTGACGTGCCCGGGCCTCGGCACCCAGCGCGAGCGGAAGAAGGCCAGCTCGCTCATGTCAGGCCCTGCCCCTCCGGCAGGCCGAACATCACGTTGAGGTTCTGCACGGCCTGCGAGGAGGTTCCCTTCCAGAGGTTGTCGATCGAGGAGAAGACCAGCACCTTGCCCGTGTGCCCGTCGGCCGCTGCGAACAGGCGGCAGTAGTTGGTGGCGAGCACCTCGCGGGTGCCGGGCACCGTCTCGGCGACCTCGACGAAGGGCTCGTCCGCATAGGCATCCGCGTAGAGGTCACGCAGCTCCCGCTCGGAGACGGCTCGGGTGGGCGTCACGTAGCAGCTCGCCATCTCGCCCTGATCGAGCGGCACGAGCGAGGCCTGGAACTGGACGCGCACGTCGCAGCCGAGCTGGGCGAGCTGCTCCTCGATCTCGGGCGTGTGGCGGTGGCTGGCGACCTTGTAGGGAAGGATGTTCTCGCCGGCCATCGAGAGGTGCGTCTGCTCGTCGAAGGCCCGCCCCGCGCCGGAGATGCCCTGCTTGGCGTCGACCACCACATCGGCGATCAGGCCCGCGCGGGCGAGCGGCGCGAGCGCCAGCACGGTGGCCGTCGGGTAGCAGCCCGGATTGGCCACGATCGCGGCGTCCGCGATCGCCGCCCGATGCAGCTCGGTGAGGCCGTAGGCAGCCTGCGCGATCAGCTCGGGCCGGGGGTGCGGCCCGTACCACCGCTCATAGGTCTCGACCGAGCGCAGGCGAAAGTCGGCGCTGAGGTCGACGATGCGGGCACCGGCCTCCAACAGCGCGGCGACGGTCGGAGCGGCGGCGGCGTGCGGGTAGGCCACGACGGCGGCGTCGATCGCGCGGCCGGGCATCGCGGACATGACCCCATCGAGCTGCTCGATCGCAAGCGGGACGCGGTAGCGGGGATAGAGCTCATGGAGCGGGCGCCCCACCTCCGAGCGGCCGGTCACGGCCGCCAGCTCGAAGCCGGGATGGCGCCACAGGAGCTGCGCGGCGAGCGCCCCGGCGAAGCCGGTGGCGCCGGCGACGATCACGCGCGGGCCGCCCGAGCCTGGCTGCTGCTCAGCCACGCAGCTCGCCTCCGATCTGGGCGAGCGCGGCGACGATCCGCTCGCGGGCCGGCGCCACGTCCTCATCGGTGAGCGTGCCCTCCAGCGAGCGGAAGGTGAGCGCAAGTGCCAGCGAGCGCCGCCCCTCCCCCACCTGCTCGCCCGTGTACACGTCGAAGATCTCAGCACCGCCGAGCGTCTCGCCGCCGGCCTCGCGCGCAGCCGCGACGGCCTCGGCACCGGACACATCCGCGGGAAGCGTCACCGCGATGTCCTGGCGCAGCACGGGGAAGGCCCCAAAAGCGACGAAGGACGTGATCTCGGGGGCGGCGAGGGCAAGCTTGCCGGGGTCGATCGCGAAGGCGGCCGTGCGGGGCAGGTCCCAGCTCGCTGCGACGAGCGGGTGGACCTCGCCCAGGAAGCCGAGCGCGGTCGGCTCGCCGTCCTGCGGGCCCACCTCGACCTCGGCACTCCGCCCGGGGTGCAGGAAGGGCCAGCGCTCCGGCTCGGCTGCGCGCACGGTCCAGTCGAGGTGAAAGCGGTCGAGCATCGCGCCGAGCAGGGCCTTGGCGGCGAAGAAGTCGGCTTCCGCGGGCTCGCCGCGCCACGAGCGGGGTGCGAGCGGGCCGCTCAGCAGCGCGCCGAGTGCTTGGTGCTCATCGGCAGGCGTTACTGCTCGGCCGTCCGCGTCGGCGGAGCGCGCCCGGTATACGCCTCCGGACTCGAAGATCGCGATCTGCTCGGCGCCGTGCGAGAGGTTGTAGCGGGCGGCGTCGAGCAGCGAGCCGAGCACCGTGGGACGCAGGATCGCCTGGTCCTCAGACAGCGGGTTCTCGATCAGGACCACCTCGCGCAGCGGGTGTCCCGCGGGCAGCAGCAGGCGGTCGAGCAACCCCGGGTTGGCGAAGCTCCAGCCAACGATCTCGCGCAGGCCGCGGCCGCCGAGGGCGTCCTCGGCGGCGCGCCGCACACGCTGGTCGTGCGTAAGCCGCCCGGCGGCGCCGCGCCGCGCGGGCAGCGTGGCAGGCAGGCGGTCGAGCCCGTCGACGCGGGCGACCTCCTCGATCAGGTCGATCTCCCGGGTGACGTCGTCGCGCCTGAGCGCGGGGACGGTCACCTCGAGCCCCTGCTCGAGCGTCGTGGCGCCGAAGTCCAGCGCACGCAGGATCTCCGCCTGCCGCGCGAGGGCGACCGGCACGCCGAGGATCGCCTCGACACGGGCCTCGCGCAGGACGATCTCCTGCGGCGGCGGCCCCGGGCCGCCGACGTCGATCGTGCCGGGCAGCAGGCGGGCGCCGCAGAGCTCGATCATCAGCGCGCTCGCGATCGCCTGAGCCTGCATCGTCTGCTCTGGCTGCAGCCCCTTCTCGAAACGACCCGAGGCCTCGCTGCGCAGGCCCAGCGCCCAGGAGGTGCTGTGGATGTTCGGGCCGTTCCAGGTGGCGACCTCGAGCAGCACGCGGGTGGTGCTCTCCTGCACCTCCGAGCGGGCTGCGCCCATCACGCCGGCGATC
The DNA here is from genome assembly GCA_036394235.1 of Solirubrobacteraceae bacterium. Taxonomy (GTDB): domain Bacteria; phylum Actinomycetota; class Thermoleophilia; order Solirubrobacterales; family Solirubrobacteraceae; genus Palsa-744. Next base: position 12,468 of record DASWFM010000265.1, read on the forward strand.
GAGGTGGGGCCCTCGGCGTCGTCGATCACGACCATCTCGCCGTCGAGCGTGCGGGTCTGCCCGTCGAGCGTCTGCACCTGCTCGCCGTCGCGGGCGCGCCGCACGACCAGCTCGGCGCCGGCCACGCGATCGAGGTCGAAGGCGTGCAGCGGCTGGGCGGTGAGCAGCATCGCGTAGTTGGTGATGTCGACGACGTTGTTGATCGGCCGCTGTCCGGCCGCCGTCAGCCGCGCCTTCAGCCACAACGGTGAGGGGCCGATCGTCACGTTCTCGAAGACGCGGGCGGTGAAGCGCGGGCAGAGGTCGGGGCAGTCGACGCGGACGTGCGCGGCGCTGAGCTCGCCGGGCTGCCCGGGGTCCTCCTCCCACGGCGGCGGGGCGAGCGGCGCACCGGTGGCGGCGTGAAGCTCGCGCGCGACGCCGTAGACGCCGAGGCAGTCGGGCCGGTTCGGCGTGATCTCGAGCTCCAGCACCTCGGTCGAGACGGGCAGAGCTTCGGCCAGCGGCGCCCCGGCGGCGAACTCGGCGTCGGGGGTCATGTCGTCGAGCACGATGATGCCGTCACTGCGCTCGCCCGAGGGCTCGAGCTCGAGCTCCGAGGCCGACAGGATCATCCCTTCGGAGACGATCCCCCGCAGCTTCGCCTTGCCGAGCTTCGTGCCGTCGGGCATCACCGCGCCGGGGCGCGCGACGGCGACGGTCTGGCCGGCTTCGACGTTCGGCGCACCGCACACGATCGTCGCAGGCTCCTCATCGCCGAGGTCGACCGAGCAGACCTTCAGGCGGTCGGCATCGGGGTGCTGCGCCGCCGTGAGGACGTGCCCGACGACGAAGTTCTCGGAAGAGGGCGGGCCGACGTGATGGATCGCCTCGACCTTCGTCCCGCTCATCGTCAGCCGCTGCTCGAGGAGCCGAGTGTCGAGCGGCGGATCGCAGTATTCGCGCAGCCAGGGAAGCGGGACTCTCATCCGAACTGCTCCAGGAACCTCAGGTCGTTCTCGTACATCAGCCGTAGATCCGGGATGCCGTGCTTGAGCATCGCGATCCGCTCGACGCCGAGACCCCAGGCGAACCCCTGAACCTTCTCGGGGTCGTAGCCGGGCGCGTTGGCCTCGGTCGTCGCGACGTAGGAGTAGACGTTCGGGTCGACCTCGCCGGCGCCGAGGATCTCCAGCCAGCCCTCGCCCTTGCAGAGATAGCAGCGCGAGCCGTCGGGCATGAAGCCCTTCCCCGAGCAGTTGAAGCAGGAGACGTCGACCTCCACGGAGGGCTCGGTGAAGGGGAAGAAGTGCGGCCGCAGGCGCACGTCGCGCTCGTCCCCAAACGTCGCCCGGGCGAAATGCAGCAGCGTGCCCTTGAGATCCGCGAGCGTGATGTCCTCGTCCACCGCCAGCCCCTCGATCTGGTGAAACTGAGGCGTGTGGGTGGCGTCGAGGTCGCGCCTTTAGACGCGGCCCGGGATCACGATGTAGAGCGGCGGCGGATGCGCCTCCATCGCCCGCACCTGCATCGGCGAGGTGTGCGTCCTCAGCACCACCGACCCGTCGCTTGCACCGTCGGGCCCGGCCGTGTAGTAGGTGTCGGTCTTCGCACGCGACGGATGCGTCGGGCTGTGGTTGAGCGCGTCGAAGTTGTATTGGACCGTCTCGACCTCAGGGCCTTCCATCACCGTGAAGCCGAGCCCGAGGAAGATGTCTTCGAGTTCGCGCCGCGTGGCCGAGAGCACGTGAAGGGCGCCGATCGGCTGCGGCGGCGCGCCCGGCAGGGTCACATCCAGACGGTCCTCGCCCAGCTGCGCCGTCAGCTCCTCGCCCGCCAGCGCCGTGCCCCGCGCCTCGATCAGCGACTCGAGCGCCTGGCGCGCTTCGTTGGCGGCCTTGCCCAAGGATGCGCGCTGCTCAGGGGGGAGCGAGGCGACCTCCCGCAGCATCTGCGGCAGCTCGGCCTTGCGGCCCAGGTAGCGGACCCGCAGCTGCTCGAGGGTGGAGGTGTCGCCGGCGGCCCCGATCGCCGCCTCGGCCTCGTCCCGCAGCTGATCGATCCGTTCGGTCATGACGCGGGCACCCTAGATGATCGATTCCCCACCGGCGTGCCCTCGTCACGGGTCATCTCGTACAGCGCCACGGTCGCGGCCATCGCGGCGTTCAGCGAGTCTCCGGCGATCGGGATGCGAGCGTGGCTCTCGCAGGCCGCCACGACGTCCGCGGGCAGGCCCTCGCGCTCGGCCCCGACGAGCAGCGTGACCTCGCCGCCGGCGGCGGCCAGCGGCCCCCGCAGTGCCTCCCTGGCGTCCGCCGAGAGCGCGATCAGGCGGCCGGGCAGATCGCCGGGCTCGCCGGCTCGGGCGAGCTCGACGGCGAAGATCGCGCCCATGCTGGCGCGTACCGCCTTCGGGGAGTGGGGATCGGCGCAGCCCGGGCCGAGCGCCACGCAGGAAGCCCCGAACGCACTCGCGGAGCGGATCACCGCGCCGACGTTGCCGGGGTCGCCGACGCCGTGAAGGTAAACGCAAAGGGGCCCCGCCGGCCGCCCCCAGCGCTGCTCGTAGACGCCGATCACACGAGTTCCCGAGCCGAGGCTCGAGACGTCTGCCAGCGTCGCAGCCTCGACGTCCAGGAAGCCGCGCCCGCCGATCTCCGTGCCACTCGCGCGATAGCCCTCCACCGCCCTCCGGCCCGCCGCCTTCGCCGTGGCCACGAGGTCCTCGCCCTCGGCCAGGAAATGGCCACTCTGGGCTCTGCCCCGCTTGGTGTGGAGCTTCCTGAGGGCCTTCAGCCTGGGGTTCTGGAGGGATCTGATCTCGGTCATGTCTGTCGGTGGAGTCTGTCGTTCGGGGTCGGGGCAACAAAAAGGGCGCCGTCCTTGTCAGGAGCGACGCCCGGGAGGCTTCCTCTGTCGGTTGCCTTTTCGTTCAGGCAGCCGACGCCTCGCGGGCGACCTCGGCGACACGTCGGAAGGCCTCGGCGTCGCGGACGGCGATGTCGGCGAGGACCTTGCGGTCCAGCTCCACCCCGGCCAGCTTGAGCCCGTGCATCAGCTGCGAGTAGCTCATCTCGTTCTGGCGGGCGGCGGCGTTGATGCGGGTGATCCACAGGCGGCGGAAGTCGCGCTTGCGGTTGCGCCTGTCGCGGTAGGCGTAGGCGTCGGCCTTGAGCAGCGCCTCCTTGGCGCGCTTGTAGTTCGAATGAGCCTCGCCGCGAAAGCCCTTGGTCTGCTCGAGCACCGAGCGCCGCTTCTTACGGGCTGCGACCGAACGCTTGACACGCGTCATCTAGCGCTCCCCGAGCATCCGCTTGATGCGCGGCGCGTCGTGATCGTCGAGGATCGCCGGGCGCCCGAGGGCGCGCTTCTTTTTCGGCGACTTCTTCTCGAGGATGTGGCTCGTGAAGGGGTGCCGGCCGCGGACCTTGCCGTTGGCGGTCACTTTGAAGCGCTTCTTGGCGCCGGAGTGTGTCTTCATCTTGGGCATCGCGAGCGGATGATTATGGCACGGACGTCGCGGGGAGCCGGGGGCGGCCGGCCGATGCCCGAAGCATGACGCGGTAGCAAAGGTATCTACGCGCGGTCGATACATATGCGCACGCGCCCTCGAAAGGGCCGATGACACCCTCTCCGGCCGCCGCTTCGATCAGGCCGCAGATGCGGCTTCGCCGCTCGGCTGCCCGTTGGACGGTGCCGCCGGTGTGGCGGCCTCGCCGCCCGGGGTCTCCGCGGACGGGCTCTCGGCACCGTCGCCCGACTCGAGGCGCCCCGAAAGCACGGCTTTCGAGGGCGCCATCATCATCGTCATGTTGCGCCCTTCCTGCATCGGGCGCTGCTCGACGACGCCGAGCTC
>DASWFM010000266.1:0-4306 GCA_036394235.1 Solirubrobacteraceae bacterium
GTCGCCCACCACCTCCACGCGCCCCGCGACCGACTCGTTGCGCAGGTTCTCCGCGGCGTGCTCGGAGGAGCACAGCAGGAGCTTCGAGCAATGGTCGGTCAGGACCCGGTTGAGCTCCTCCGGCATCGTCCTGTCGAAGGAGCGCATGCCCGCCTCGACGTGCACCACGGGCACATCCGCCTGCGCGGCTGCGAGCGCCCCCGCGAGCGTCGAGTTGGTGTCGCCGTAGACGAGCGCCGCGTCGGGCCGCAGCTCGCCGAACAGCGGCTCGAGAGCCGTGAGCATGCGCGCGGTCTGCGAGGTGTTCGTCGCGCCGGCGATGCCAAGCTCCCGGTCAGGGCGCGCCAGGCCCAGCTCGCTGAAGAAGACCCGGGAGAGCGTCTCGTCGTGGTGCTGGCCGGTGTGGATCAGCACCTCCTCGTGCTCGGCCCGCAGCGGTCCCGAAACCGCCGCGGCCTTGACGAACTGGGGCCGGTTGCCGACGACGGTCACGATCCGCACGCGCGTAAGCCTAGAAGGCGGCCGGGCGGGCGTCGGGCGACGCAACCGTCATGGGCCGCGATCGGGCCGCGCCCGGCGGTGGCAGATAACCTGCGCCGCGGTGCCTGTCGTCCGCGAGATCCCGAACCTCAGGGTGGTCGAGCGCGAGCACTCGCTGCCGCTGGATCACGCCGAGCCGGATGGCGCGCGGATCACGGTCTTCTCCCGCGAAGTCGCAGACCCCGGGGGAGCCGAGAAGCCGCTGCTCCTGTTCTTCGAGGGCGGCCCCGGCTTCGAGGGGCCAAGGCCGATACGCACGAGCTCCTCGCCGCCCTGGCTCGATCGGGCCCTCGCGGACTTCCGGGTTCTGATGCTCGACCAGCGCGGCACGGGCCGGTCGACGCCGACTCCCACGCGCCTGCCGGGAAGCCCCGAGCAGCAGGCCGGCTACCTGCGGCACTTCCGCGCCGACTCGATCGTGTCCGACGCCGAGGCGATCCGGCGCGAGCTCGGCGTCGAGCGGTGGAGCATCCTCGGCCAAAGCTTCGGGGGCTTCTGCGCCACCCGCTACCTCTCGGCGGCCCCCGGCTCTCTGCGCGAGGTGCTGATCACCGGCGGCCTGCCGCCGCTCGAGGCCCACGTCGACGACGTCTACCGGGCGACCTTCGCGAGGATGCGCGAGCGCAACGAGCGCTTCTACGATCGCTATCCCGACGATCGCGAGCGGCTGCTCGCGCTGCTCGACCGCGCCATTCGCGAGCCGCTCGTGCTGCCCTCGGGCGATCCGCTGACGCACGGCCGCGTCCTACAGCTCGGCCACATGCTCGGGATGAGCGACGGCATCGAGCGCCTGCACTACATCCTCGAGCTGGACGCGGCCTCACCCGCCTTCCTGCACGACGTGGAGGCCGCCACGAGCTTCACGCGCAACCCGATCTATGCCCTCCTGCACGAGGCCTGCTGGGCCAACGGCGGCGCCACGAACTGGTCCGCGCAGCGAATGCTCGCGGAGCAGGAAGGCTGGCCGCATGAGTACATGACCGGCGAGCACGTCTTCCCCTGGATGTTCGAGGCTCCCTCCCTGGCGCCGCTGCGCGACGCCGCCGAGCTGCTTGCAAGTCAGGAGTGGCCTGCGCTTTACGATCGGAAGGCGCTGGCTGCGAACACCGTGCCCTGCGCCGCCGCCGTGTACGCCGACGATCCCTACGTCGAGCGGGCCTTCTCCGAACAGACAGCCGCGGCCGTCCCGGAGCTGCGGTTGTGGGTCACCAACGAGTACGACCACGACGGGTTGCGCAAGGACGGCGAGCGCGTGCTCGGCAGGCTGCTCGACCTCGTGCGCGGACGGATCTAGGGGCCTGCCACGCGGCTCGGCGCTACGCCACGCGCCGCGGCGCTACCAGCCGGGCGTGCCCGCGGCCGCTGCGCCCACGACCGAGGTTGACCAGTCGATCACCGACGTGGGCCGCACGACGTGGCGGCTCAGGCCGAGCTCGCCCGGGTCCAGGCCGAGGGCCAGGCCGACCAGCTGGGGCAGGTGGAGCACCGGCATCTGCAACTCGCGCCCGACTGTTCTTTCCGCCAGCGGCTGCTGCAGGTCGAGGTTCAGATGGCAGAGCGGGCACGGCGTCACCAGGCAGTCGGCGTCGGCGTCGACGGCGTCACCGAGATGGCGGCCGGCCTGTTTGAGCGAGGCGTCCTTGTTCATCGTGATGATCGGGAAGCCGCAGCACTTGCGCATCCCGGCGTAATCGATCACCGTGCCGCCGAGCGCCTCGATCACCTCGTGCAGGTAGTTGTCGCGACGGTGCTCGGAGTCGATCCCGAGGCGCTGGCGCGGTCGCACGATGTAGCAGCCGTAGAAGGGGCCGACCTTGAGGTTCGTCAGCGGGCGGCGGACTTTCGCGCGCAGCTCCTCGAGCCCGATCTCCTCGACGAGCAGCCATAGGAAGTTCTTGTTGGTCAGGCCCTTCTCGTAGCTCAGGCCCTCGGAGGCGAGCGTCGCGTTGACGTGGTCGCGGTACTCCTCATTGGCGTCGAGCCGTTCCTGGCACTCGCTCTGGGCGCCCTGGCAGGTCGAGCAGATGTTCATCATCAACTCGGCTCCTTGCACCTCCTGTGCGAGCGCGAAGGTACGCGCGTTGAGCGTGTCGGCGAGCTCCTGGTTGTGCTCGGCGATCACGCCGGCGCCGCTGCAGCAGGCGCGGTCGAGTTCGACGAGCTCGAGGTCGAGCAGCGGCGCGACCTTCGCCATCGAGCCGTGTAGCTCCGGGGTGAAGCCGCGGCTCACGCAGCCCGGCCAGTAGGCGACCTTCATCAGCTCTCGCTCCCTTCGGACGTGGCGCCGTTGCCGTCCCCGGGGTCGGTCTCGGGGGACTTCTCTGACTCGGGGTCGCCCTCAGCCACGGGAGCCTCACCCTCATCGGCCGTGGCGGCCGGCGGGCCGGGATCGACCGGCGGCGGCGACGATGCCACAGCGCTCTCGCCGGCGGCTGCTCCGACGACGACCGGCTCCTCGACGAGCGGCGCGTTGTCCTCGTCGGTGCCCGTGATGTAGAGGTTCAGCTCGTAGCGGTCGGGGCGGCTCTCCACGCGGTCGAAGATCGACTGCACGGCCTTCAGGTCCTGGCTCGGGATCTTGTGGGGTTTCAGGATCGCGGGCAGCGTCATCTTGCGTCGCAGCAGTCCGCGGAGGGCGATCGGCAGCGAGGACAGAAGCTCTTTGCCTGCCGCCGGATGGAATTTCCCGAACCACGAGTTGCCTCCGTACGAGCGCGGGAGCAGCTCCGCCTCCCAGAGGATGCCGTTGTCGCGGATCAGGCCCGTGAAGGCGGCCTCGTGGCGCTCGCCGTTGTTCTGATCGACGATGTGCTCGTCGCCCGTGGCGATGCGCCGCAGGCGCATGATCTGGCCCATCGGGTTGACGTCCTTGGGACACGCGTCGACGCACTTGAAGCAGTGCGTGCAGTCGAAGATCCCCTGCGGGTCCTGTGCGAGGTCGTTGAGGCGCTCGTAGTGCTCGGCGTCGCGGGGATCGCCGACGAAGCGGTAGGCCTTGGCGAGCGCGGCGGGCCCGATGAAGCCCGGATCGACCTCCATCGCCAGGCAGTCCGAGACGCATGCCCCGCACTGGATGCAGGCCATCGTCTGGGTGACGTCGACCATCGCCTCTTTCGAGACGATGTACTCCCGCTCGGGGACCGGCTGCTTGGCCAGCAGCCACGGCGTCACGCGCTGGATCTTCTTCCAATGGACAGCGTCCATGTCGACGATCAGGTCCTTGAGGACGGGCATGTTGCCCATCGGCTCGATCTCGATCACGCCGTCGGGTGCGCTGCTCCGGGCGGCGTCGAGGTGGGTATGGCAGGCGAGCGCCGGTTCGCCGTTGACGCGGACGCCGCAGGAGCCGCAGATCGCCTGGCGGCACGAGCAGCGGATGCCGATCGAGCCGTCGAAGCGATCGCGCGCCTGCAGCACTCCCTCGAGCACCGAGCGGTGCGGCTCCAGCTCGACGGTGTGCTCGTCCCAGTAGGGGGCCTCGCCGGACTCGGGGTCATAGCGCCGCAGCCGGATTTGAAACTGCTCGGGCGGGCGGTCATGCGCTTCAGCCATCAGCTGCGTCCCTGCTTTCTCAGATCGGGGCCCTTGCGGCGCATCAGTATTTCCGCTCCTCCGGCTGCCATTGGGTGATCGTGACAGGCGAGTAGCTGATCTCCGGGCCGTTCGCGGCGAGCGTGATGTCGATGTGCTTCAGCCACTCGCCGTCGTTGCGCTCCGGATAATCGGTGCGGAACTGGGCGCCGCGTGACTCCTTGCGCTCCATCGC
>DASWFM010000267.1:0-2488 GCA_036394235.1 Solirubrobacteraceae bacterium
GCCCGTCTCCCCCACGATCCCCAGCGTCTCGCCGCGCTGCACCTCGAAGCTGACACCGTCGACGGCCTTGACCGCACCGACTTTCCGCTGCAGGAACACGCCTCGCGTGATCGGGAAGTGCTTGACGAGGTCGCGCGCCGCTACGAGCGGCTCTCCCGCGGCCCCGTTGGAGAGCGGGCCGCCGGCGCCGGCGCCCGGCGCGAGTTGCAGCTCAGGGTCGGCCATCACGAGAGCCCCTCGCCCGATACGTCTGCGAGCGCCTGCTCGGGAACGCGACCGGCGGCGAGCTCTGCCCACAGGCGCTTGCGCTCCTCGGGCTCGAGCAGGCAAGCCACGAAGTGGCTGGGTTCGCCGGGCACCTGCTCGAGGCTCGGATCGATGCGGGCATGGTCGGGCTGGGCGTAGGCGCAGCGTGGATGGAAGTGGCATCCCGACGGAGGCCTGATCAGCGAGGGCGGCGTGCCGGGGATCGGCACGAGCATCTCCGAGCGGTCATTCTCCAGCCGCGGGATCGACTTCAAGAGGCCCCAGGTGTAGGGGTGCTCGGGGCTCGAGAAGACGCCTTGCGCCGAGGACGTCTCGACGATCCGCCCGGCGTACATCACGGAGACATCATCGGCGATCTCGGCGACCACGCCGAGGTCGTGCGTGATGATGATGATCGCCATCCCGAGCTCCCGCTGGAGCCGTTCCATCAGCGCGAGGATCTGGGCTTGGACCGTCACGTCGAGGGCCGTGGTGGGCTCGTCGGCGATCAGCAGCTTCGGATCGTTGGCGAGCGCCATCGCGATCATCGCGCGCTGGCGCATGCCGCCGGAGAACTCGTGGGGGTACTCGTCGACCCGGCGCTTCGGGTCGGGGATGCCGACGAGGCCGAGCAGTTCGATCGCGCGCTCCCGCGCCTTACCGCGGGCGATGTCTTTGTGAGCCTGAAGAGCCTCGATCAGCTGCTTGCCGACCTTGTAGAGGGGATGCAGCGACGACAGCGGGTCCTGGAAGATCATCGCGATTTCGTTGCCGCGGATCGACCTCAGCTCGCTGTCGGACATGGCGACCAGGTCGCGGCCCTCGAACAGGATGCGGCCCGACACCCTCGCGCCCTGGCGACGTGTGAGGCCAAGAGTGGTGAGCGAGGAGACCGTCTTGCCGGAGCCGGACTCGCCGACGATCCCGAGTGTCTTGCCCGGATACACCTGGTAGGTGATGCCGTCGACGGCATGCACGATCCCGTCCTCGCTCGAGAACTCGACCCGCAGGTCCTCGACTCTCAGTAGCGCGTCAGCCATAGCTCACTCCCATGACAGCAGCACCGCTCGCGCCCTGGGATCCCACGTACGGAGGATCCGCCGGGCCTTGTTTCGGTAGCGGGCCGTCGTCGATCCCGGCACCGGCGACGCGTTCCGCCCACAGGCCGACCGTCGTGCATTTCGCTAGCGGCGGCGGGATACGTCGACGCCTCATGAGTACCTCACCCTCGGATCGAGATACGCGTAGCCGATGTCCGCGGCGATGTTGGCGAGGATGATGAACATCGAGGCCAGCAGCACAGTGCCCTGGATCACCTCGAAGTCCGATTGGACGATCGAGTGGTAGGCGAGCAAGCCCACACCGGGGATGTTGAAGACGTACTCGATCAGCACCGCGCCGCCGAGCAGCACGCCGATTTCGAGCGCCAGCAGCGTCACGATCGGGTTGATCGAGGAGCGGACGCCCTGGCGCACCACGGCCCGCTCGCGCAGGCCCTTGGCGCGGGCGGTGCGGATGTAGTCCTCGTCCATCGTCTCGATCATGCTGCCGCGCATCAGCCGGGCGAACACGGCCGCGCTGCCCGCCGCGAGCACGAACCAGGGCATGATCAGCGAGGTGAACCATTTCCCGGGGTCCTGGGAGATGGGCACGTAGCTGCCGGCGCCGGGGAAGATCTTGAATTTGCCGATGTCGCTCGAGAACAGCAGCAGGGCGAGCAGGCCGAGCCAGAATTCGGGCGCGGAGATCAGTACGAGCGCGCTGCCCATCGAAGCGCGGTCCCAGAAGCTCCGGCGCCTGAGCGCCGAGACGATGCCCACCGACAGTCCCGCGACCATCCAAACCACTGCCGCTCCGAGCGTCAGCGAGATCGTCGCGGGGAGGCGTTCGCCGATCAGGCTGATCACGGACTGCTGGCTGTAGTAGCTGTAGCCGAAGTTGAAGTGGAAGAAGACGCCCTTGAGGTAGTCCCAGAACTGAACCGGCAGGGACTTGTCGAGCCCGAGCACCCGTTCGATTTCCTTGATCAGATGCGGCTGTGGGTCACGGCCCGCCCGTAGCACCGCCGGGTTGCCCGTGGGGATGATGCGGAACAGCAGGAACGTCAGGGCGCAGACGATGATCAAGAGGGCGATGCCCCAGACCACGCGGCGGATCACATAGGCCGTCATCGGCTCGTTCCGGCGTCGGTCGGCGGGGTGTCTGCGAAGAGGGTCACGGTCGGGTCACGGTCCTTGCGAGG
>DASWFM010000268.1:0-8479 GCA_036394235.1 Solirubrobacteraceae bacterium
CACCACGAGCGCGATGAAGGCGAAGGCCAGGACGAGTGCCGCGTCGCTGTCGCCCAGCCGGCTCCAGAAAACCCGCAGGTACTGGGTCGAGGAGTAGGCCGTGACCGCGATCAGGATCACGTAGTCGAGCAGGATCGCCCAGCCGGCGACGAAGCTGACGAGCTCGTTGAAGGCGTAGCGCGCGAACACAGTGGAGCCGCCCCGGTCCTGGTGCAGCGAGGCGCCCTCGACATAGGTCATCGCGGTCACGGCGAACATCACCGCGGCGATCAGGAATACGAGCGGCGTGAGCCCGAGGGCGTGCCCGGCGATCACGCCGAGCGAGAAGTAGATCGCGCTCGCCAGCGACGAGTAGACGATCGTGAAGAGGATCGGCGAGCCGATGCTGCGCCGCGCGATCACGCGCGCGCCCGCGGTCAGCTCAGCCCTTACGCGCTCGCGCTCGCGCTCTGGGCGGCCGTGGTTCGCCGTCTCCCCGTCCGGCGGGCCCGTCGCTGCTGTGGGCTCCTCGCCGGGGCCCTCGCTCATGTCCCCCGGCCCCTCTTGAGCTCGACGTAGACACGGCCGATGCCGGCGGCGAGGAGCAGGAAACCGATCAGCAGGCGGCCCGCGAGCGCGCCGGCACTTTCGAGCAGCGACTCGACGACCACGGCGACGCCGATCGCGACCATCGCCGCTGACAGCAGGAGCGTGCCACCTCGATGCAGGCCTCGGCCGTTCATCTCTGTTCGGAGCTTAGGCGCTCGGCCCCGCGCCGTTGGATGCGAGCCGAGCGCCGGGCTCGCCTCAGGTGATCAGCGGGATGATCAGGATCGCGACGATGTTGGCGACCTTGATCATCGGGTTGATCGCCGGGCCGGCGGTGTCCTTGAACGGGTCGCCGACCGTGTCCCCGGTGACCGACGCGGCATGTGCGTCGGAGCCCTTGCCCCCGAAGGCGCCGTCCTCGATCAGCTTCTTGGCGTTGTCCCAGGCGCCTCCTCCCGCGGTCATCATCACCGCGTAGAAGAAGCCCACGACGATCACGCCGATAAGCAGCCCGCCGAGGGCCTGCACGTCGATCAGGCCGACGATCAGGGTCAGGGCGATCGGCAGCAGCGAGGGCAGGATCATCTCGCGCTGCGCTGTGCGCGTGACGATGTCGACGCAGCGCGCGTAGTCGGGCTCTTCGGTTTCGTCCATGATCCCCGGGTGCTCGCGGAACTGGCGGCGCACCTCCTCGACGACCGCGCCGCCGGCACGTCCGACCGCCTCGATCGAGAGCGATGCGAACAGGTTGACCATGAGGCCACCCAGGATCAGGCCGATCAGCACCGGCGGTTCGTTGATCCCGAACGAGATCACGTGGCCCACCTTGGCTTCGATTTCTTTCTGAAAGCCGGCGAACAGCACGACGGCGGCGAGCACGGCCGAGCCGATCGCGTAACCCTTCGTGACGGCCTTCGTGGTGTTGCCGACGGCGTCGAGACGGTCCGTCACCTTGCGCACGTCCTCGGGCAGGTCGGCCATCTCGGCGATGCCGCCCGCGTTGTCGGTGATCGGCCCGAAGGCGTCGAGCGCGACGATCAGGCCGGTCAGCGACAGCAGCCCCATGACGGCAACGCCGATGCCGTAGATGCCCGTCACGCCACCGCCCGCCAGCTTCCACGCGCCGAACACGCCGAGCACGATCACGAGCGCCGGCAGGGCGGTCGCCTGGAGGCCCGAGGAGAAGCCCTGGATGATGTTCGTCGCGTGCCCGGTGATCGAGGCTTTCGCCGTCTTCTTCACGGGCGAGAAGCGGGTCGAGGTGTAGTATTCCGTCAGTCCGAACAGCAGCGCCGTGACCGCGATGCCGATCAGCGAGCACAGGTACAGGTGCCACCATTTCGGCGTGCTTACGGAGCCGCCCACGACGGGCGCGGCGGCGAAGGTCAAGCCGCGCATCAGCCAGTAGGTGATCGGCGCGAACACGCCCGCGGCGATCACGCCGGACACCGCCAGTCCTTGCAGCAGGGCGCGCTCCACGTTGTCGGTTTTGGTGCGCACCGCGAAGGTGCCGATGATCGAGGCGATGATCGCGGCGCCGCCGATCACGAGCGGGTAGAGGGCGACGCGGGTGGCCTCATGGAAGGTGAGGACGCCGAGCAGGATCACGGCGACGGCGGTCACGGCATAGGTCTCGAACAGGTCTGCCGCCATGCCGGCACAGTCGCCGACGTTGTCGCCAACGTTGTCGGCGATCGTCGCGGGGTTGCGCGGATCGTCCTCGGGGATGCCCGCCTCGACCTTGCCGACGAGGTCCGCGCCGACGTCGGCGGCCTTCGTGAAGATCCCGCCGCCGAGACGCGCGAAGACCGAGATCAGCGAGCCGCCGAAGCCGAGGCCGATGAGCGCGTCGACCGCCGTCTTCGGGCTGTCGTTGAAGATCGCCGTGAGCGCCCCGTAGTAGCCGGCGACGCCGAACAGCGCCAGGCCGACCACCAGCATGCCGGTGATCGCGCCACCCCGGAAGGCAACCCGCAGGGCCGGCGTGACGCCGCCCTGGGCGGCCTCGGCGACACGGGCGTTTGAGCGCACCGAGACGTTCATGCCGATGTACCCGGTTGCGCCGGACAGCAGCCCGCCTATCGCAAAGCCTCCTGCGACAGCGATGTTCTGGACGAAGATCAGCGCCACGAACAGCACCACGCCGACGACGGCAATCGTCGCGTACTGCCGGTTCAGGTACGCCTGCGCGCCTTGCTGGACCGCCTTGGAGATGGAGCGCATGCGCTCGTTCCCGGGCGAGAGGGCCAACAGGGAGCGGGTCGTGAGAACGCCGTAGACCACCGCACAGGCGGCGCAAACGAGGGCGACGACGACCCCATGGTTCGTCAGAAAGCTGCTCAACAGAAATCCTCCGCGGTCTGATTGGAGTGCCGCGCGAGGATCGTCGCGCGCACGTATGGCCGGTTCGCTCGGGGCGAGCCTCTACCGGCGCAAACGCGGCGGCAGTCTATCGTGCGCGGCGGCCAGGTGCCGTCTCGGCGGAGCCCACCGGCGCCGCAAAGCCCCTGCAGATGCCGCGTGCGCCAGCCGTTGGCGTCACTGGCCGGGGACCCACAAGCGGCCGCTGGACTCCGCCGGCCCGGGCCCGGGAGCACCCGGCTGCTGCTCCTCGCCCGGCTTCGGCGTCGCTCCGCCCGGCGGCCCCTGGCCACCCTGGGGAGGCTCGCCTCCCGGCGTGCCGCTGCCGCCGACCTCCTGCGCGTAGGCCATTTGCAGCCGCGACAGCGCATCCTTCAGCGGCGCGAGCTCCTGCGCTCCGATCCGCCGCTCGAGGATCGCGAGCAGGGCCCGTGCGCCGTCGATCGCGTCGCGGACTTGCTCGAGGTCGCGTTGCGGCGCGCCCGCCTCGCCCTCGCGGCCCGCCGGAGGGCCGGGTGGGGGCCCCATTCTCCGCGCGCCGATGTTGAGCAGCGAGACGGCGGACTGGGCGATCATGTCGACCGCCGTGATCCGCGCAAGTTCGGCCTCGTAGGCGGCGCGGAGCTCCTCTTCGCTCGGCGCGCCGATCGGCCCCGCGCCGGGGCCTTCCGTGCCGGCGTCGGCTGCGGCGCCCGGGCCTTCCGTGCCGGCGTCGGCTGCTTGTCTCGGATCTTGAGGATCACTCATACGGGCACCTCCTGGGGGTAGGTTCGGGCGGTCTCCGCGACGGAGGCGGCGAACACCTCCTCGCGGCTCGCGCCGGCGGCGATCATCGCGCGCTGGCGCTGCGCGCCGTTTCTGTCCGGGAACACCGGCTCGAGCCCGAGCTCGCCCCGCAAGGGCTCGGTCCAGGCCAGCAGCCGCTCGATCGCAGCGCGGGCAGGGAACTCCTCGGCGGCCTCGAGGTCGATCAGCCTGCCGTCGAGGCCGAAGCGGATCGCCCGCCACATGTTCTCCTCGATCAGCCTCGGTGCTGGGGCCTCGAAGGGCACGCCCTCGTCGACGTCGCGCAGCGCCTGTGCGATGCAGGCCACCATCAGCGCGGCGAGCGCCTCGGACTCGCCCGCCCCGGCCTGTGCGTCGCAGATCCGGACCTCGACGGTGCCGAAGCTGAAGTGCGGCCGGACCGACCACCAGACCTGCGTGAACTCGACGATCGAGCGCGTGCGCAGCAGGAACTCGATGTAGGCCCGGTAGACATCCCAGCCGCCGAAGTGGTCCGGGATGCCGCAGCGGGGGAAGGACTTCGTGAAGCTCTGCGTGCGGGCCGAGTGCAGGCCGCTGTCACGACCGTCGAGGAACGGCGAGTTGGCGGAGATCGCGAGCAGCTGCGGCAGCACCGGCCGCAGCCGGTCGCAGACCTTGACGGCCCGGTCGATGCCGCTGACCCCGGCGTGAACGTGCAGGCTGAAGGTGTTGTTGCGCCATGCGACGTATTTGAGGCCCTCCTCGACGCGCCGGTAGTGCTCGGTGTCGATGATCGCCTGGCAGCGGTAGTCGGCCCAGGGGTGCGTGCCGGTCGCGCCGAGCGCCGCGCCGCGCTCGGCGGCCAGTGCGAACAGGCGCCCGCGCCGCTCGCGCTGGCGCGACAGCGCGTCGGCGAAGTTCGCGCCGGTGCCGGAGATCACCTCTATCTCCGAGGAGATCAGCTCGCCGGCGACGGCCTCTCGGAGCCCCGGTTCGGCGTCGGCGGCGGCGCGCAGCTCCTCGTAGCGAGGCACGAGGTCGAGGCTGTCGCGGTCGAGGATCGAGAACTCCTCCTCGATGCCGACGGTCATGTCGGTCGAAGCGGCGAACCGCTGCTCGGCTCGGTTTAGGTCCTCGAGGTTCATGCGGTGCGTTTCGTGAGGCGACGTTGCCGCTGCTCAGGTCAGGTAGAAGTACAGCGCGTACAAGAGATCGACCGCGGGGCTCGAGGTGTGGACCGTTACCTCCGGCGGCACGTCGAGCAGCGACTCGGAGTAATTGAAGATGATCTTCACGCCCGCGTCGACGAGCTCGTCGGCGAGGCCCTGGGCGGCCTGGTTCGGCACGGCCAGGACGCCGACGACGATGTCCTCGTCCTCCACCACCTGGCGCAGCTCGCCGATGTCACGCACGGCCTGCGCTCCGACCTGGCTGCCGAGCTTGCCCGGGTCGTTGTCGAAGATCGCCACCACACGAAAGCCGTGGTCGGCGAAGATTTCCGAGGAGGCGATCGCCTTGCCGAGGTGCCCGGCGCCGATCAGCGCGATGTTGTGTTGGCCGGCGGTGCGCAGGATCTTGCGGATCTGCGAGACGAGCGCCTCGACGTTGTAGCCGACGCCGCGCTTGCCGAACTTGCCGAAGCCGGAGAGGTCGCGGCGGATCTGCGTGGAGTTGACGTGGGTGTAGTCGGAGAGCTCCTGCGAGGAGATCGTCTCCTTGCCCATCTTCTTGGCCTGTGTGAGCACCTGCAGATAGCGTGACAGGCGCGCGGCGACTCCCAGCGAGAGCCGCTCGCTCGATGGCGTCACGCCGTCCCGACCGGACTGCACGGCCCCCGCCGCCGGTTCTCCGTAGGTCATCGCCGTGACTCTAGACGCTCGCGCACGACCGCCTCATACACGAAGTATTCACACAGATCCTCCCCGTCCTCGGTCCGGATCACGGGAATCCGATCGAAGTAGTCGCGGTGCAGTTGCTCATCGCTGGTGATGTCGAGCTCGGCCAGCTCGAAGCCGAGCTCGCCCTGCAGCCGGCGCAGCACCTCGAGGGCCTGCTCGCAGAGATGGCAGCCCGGCTTGGAGTACACGGTCAGCACCGTCACCGGACGGTTTCCCCTGTGGCGTAGGCGTCGAGAGAGAGATACAGGGGATAGTCGAGCTGCGGTGCGTAACGCGCCGCGCTGGCGATCATCGCGGCGTTGTCGGTGCACAGGCTGCGCTCGGGCACGTGTACCGTCGCCTCGAGCGCGCTGAGACGCCGGCGCAGCTCGCCGTTGGCGGCGACGCCGCCGCCGACGGCGAGGCGGTCGAGCCCCGTTCGCTCCAGCGCACGCTCGGCGCGCACGATCAGGCTGGAGACGATCGCCGCCTGGTAGGACGCCGCGAGGTCGGCCGCGCGGTCCGCTGCCTGCTCGGGGCCGAGCTCGCGGATCGCGTAGAGCAATGCTGTCTTCAGCCCCGCGAAGGAGAAATCGAGGCCTTCGGCGAACGCCTTGCGAGGCGCGCCACGACGAACCTTGCCCGGGGAGCCCGGGAACGAGAACGCCGTGTCGTCGCCGTCCGCGGCGAGCCTTTCGAGCGCCGCCCCGCCCGGGTAGCCGAGGCCGAGCATGCGGGCGCCCTTGTCGAAGGCCTCACCGGCAGCGTCATCGAGGGTGCGGCCCAGGACCTCGAAGCCGTCGTGCTCTGTGACGAGCACCAGCAGCGTGTGTCCGCCGGAGGCGATCAGGCAGACGAAGGGCGGCTCGAAGGCGCCGCTCTGATCGGACAGGAAGTTCGCCGCGACGTGGCCCTGAAGGTGGTCGACGGGCGCGAACGGAAGCCGCCGGGCGGCCGCCAGGGCCTTGGCCGAGGAGAGGCCTACGAGCAGCGCGCCGACGAGGCCCGGGCCCTGGGTGGCGGCGACCACGTCGACGTCGCCCAGCTCTGCCCCCGCGTCGAGCAGGGCGCGGTCGACGACGGCGTCGACGAGCTCGAGATGGTGGCGGGAGGCGATCTCCGGGACGACGCCGCCGAAGCGGTCGTGGACGTGCTGTGAGGAGATCACGTTCGAGCGGGCTCGCCCATCGCCGCCGAGGACAGCGGCACAGGTGTCGTCGCAGCTGGTCTCGAGCGCGAGGATCGTCATACCGGCCCGGGATTGGGCACATCGTCGAGCGTGCCCGCGAGCGTCGCCGGTGTGCGCCACATCACCAATGCGTCCTCGCCGTTGTCCTGGTAGTAGCGGCGGCGCATTCCGGCGGCGCGAAAGCCTTCCCGCTCATAGAGGCGGATCGCGACTGTGTTCGAGCGGCGCACCTCCAGTGTGAAGCGCGCGTTGGGATCCCCGACGCGCTCATACAGCTCGGCCAGCAAGGCCGTCGCCAGGCCTTGCTGCTGGAAGTCGAGGTCGACGGCGATGTTCATGATGTGCCAGACAGTGTCGTAGCGAGAACAGATCAGGTAGGCAACCAGCCGCTCCCCGCTGAACGCCGCCAGGCAGATCCCCGACTGCTTGGAGAGCTCCAGCACGAACATCGCCAGCGACCATGGCGTCGGAAAGACGCGCCGCTCGACCGCGATCACCCCGGGGAGATCCGGGTAGGCGAGCGGCCGGATCTGGATCGGCGGCGGCGCATCGGCCCTGGACGGAAAGGTGGTGCGCTCGCTCACGAATCCGCGCCCCCTGTCGCGCCCTCGAGCGCAAGTTCGGCGTCGGGGCGTCGCAGGTAGTCGGGCAGGACCTCGGCGTAGCCCACCGCAGCGGCGACGCGGCCGAGCTCGCAGATCGCCGCGCCGCGCAACAGGTGAAGCGGCGAGTCGTCCGGCGGTACCTCGGCCCCGGCGGCCTCCAGCGCGGCCCGGTAGCGCACCGCCCCGTCTCCGACGCCGAGCGGCAGGGCCGCCTCGAGCTCTGCCTCCGCGAGCAGGCTGCCGAGCTCCTGGGGCGCCAGCGCGCGGCCGGCGGCGAGCTCCTGCTGATCGGGAGAATAGGCGGCGGCGAAGACCTCGCCGCGCCGGGCATCGATCGTGGCGAGCACAGCCCGCCCGGCGGCGCCCCCGGCGCTGAGCGCCCCAAACGCGAGCGCCTCGAGGCTCGAGACGGCGGCGAGCTCGGAGCCGAGCGAGTGGGCCAGCCCGCGGGCGGTCGCGATCCCGACACGCAGCCCGGTGAAGGTGCCGGGGCCGGCGCCGACAGCGATCCGCCCGACGTCGGCCAGCCCGATCGCCGCGTCCGCGAGCAGGCCGTCGACCATCGTCAGCAGGCGCGTGGCGTGGCCCGGGTGCGACCCGGCGGGAGGGTCATCGCGCCGTTCGAACAGTGCGCCGTCGGGCATGCTGAGGGCAGCCGCCGTGGCGGAGGTCGAGGTGTCGATGCCGAGCACGATCACCGTGGCGCTCCGGCCGTGGCGAGATCGAGGATCTCGATCGTGCGCTGCTCTCCGCCGGCATGGGTCAGGGTCACGATCATCCGAGCGCCCGCCAGCTCCGGCTCGCCGTCGGGCGGCCACTCGACGAAGGCGATCCGGCCGGGACCGAGATAGTCGGCGATCAGGTCCGGGTCCTCTGCTCCGAGACCCGACAGGCGGTAGAGGTCGAGATGGGACACGGCGTTGCCGCGGGCACGGTAGCGATGGCCGATCGAGAAGGTCGGACTCGTTACGGGATCCTCCACGCCGAGGGCGCGGGCAGCTCCCCGCACCAGCGTCGTCTTGCCGGTTCCGAGCTCGCCCCGGACCAGCACGAGATCACCGCCGACGAGCGTCGCGGCCAGCTCGGCCCCGAGCGATTCCGTCTCGTCGGGAGCGGTCGTCTGCACCCTGCGGTGAGCCACTACGGTGACTCTAGAGCCTGCCGTCGCGGCG
>DASWFM010000269.1:0-4619 GCA_036394235.1 Solirubrobacteraceae bacterium
TCGAGCGGCTGTTCACCGTGCGTGCGGCCACGGATCCACTCGAGCGGCTGCTGCGGAACGCAGCCGCGAGCCGTCAGCTTCGATCGTCGGCGAGCCGCTGATAGAGCGCGTCGTGCTCGCGGACCATCCGCTCGCGTCCGAACGACATCGCCGCGGCACGGGCGGCCGTTCCCAGCCGCGAGCGCAGCGCGGGGTCGGCGGCGAGCCGCCGCAGCCGCTCCGCGATCACCTCGGGCTCACGCGTGATCAACAGGCCGGTCTCACCGTCCTGGATCAGCTCGCGCACGCCGTTCACAGGGGTCGCGAGGACCGGCAGGCCGCTGGCGGCGGCCTCGAAGGTGACGAGCGAAAAGGTCTCGTAGCTACTCGGCAGCACGAACGCGTCCGCGAGGTCGTACACGCGCCGCACGTCAGCCGTCACGCCGAGCCAGCGTACCGAGGCGGCCACCCCCAATCTCTCGGCCAGCCTGCGGTAGCGCTGCTCGTCGCCGCCGCCGGCCACGACGAGCGTCCATTCGGGTGCGAGCGCCAGGGCTGCGATCGCCGGCTCGAGGCCCTTGCGCTCCCACTCGCTGCCGACGAACGCCGCGACCAGGCTCTGCTCGCCGATCTCCAGACGGGTGCGTAGCTCCGACGCCGGGGCGCGGCGCAGGCCGGGGGCGAAGTCGTCCGTGTCGATCCCGTTGTAGATCGTGACGACGCTCCCGGCGAGGGCCGGGAAGTGCGCGCGCAGCTCGTCCGCCACGCCCTCGGAGACGCAGATGAAGGCGCGCGCCCGGCCGGGGCGGTAGCAGAGGCGCTCGCCCAGACGCTTGAGCACGGTGCTGAGGCGGTGATGGAGGCGGAACAGGCGCGTCGGGCGGCTGGGCGTGTTCGAGCCGGCCGCGTGCAGGTAGTGCACAGAGATCGCGTCGACCCGGCTCAGCACGATCGCCCCGGTCGCCTGCACGACGCCACCGCGCCACCTGCGCAGGGCGAGGGAACCGGCGAGCATGAACCACGGATAGGCGATCACGAACGGGCGCGCGGGGCCCGGGACACGATGGAACACCGCACCGGTCCCGGCGGGCAGCTGGCAGCTACGCGCGATCACGGTGACGGGGTGCCCGAGTCCGCGCAGCCCGACGATCAGGTCGGAGATCTGGCGCTCCATGCCCCTCACCGTCCCGACATCGTGGGCGACGATCGTGACCTCGGCCGGCGGCCCGCCGGAGCCCTCGGCGGCCCGCGTGCGAGCGGCCGTGGCTAGCTCATCGGGGCGCAGCGCCATTGCTCGAGTGCGCGTGAGTCGCTTTGCCGTCGAGGACGCGTTGCAGGTTAGAGAAGAAGCGCTTGCGCATCGCGGCGTCGGTGAAGTCGCGCCGATAGCTCTCGAGGCCCGCGTGCGCGATCTCGGCGCGCCGCTGCGGCGAGGAAAGGAGCTGCTCGAGTCCGTCCGCCAGCGCCTCCGGGGAGCCCGAGCGGGCGAGGATCCCGGTGCGCCCGTCCTCGAGGAACTCCGGCGGGCCACCGGAGTCGACCCCCATCACCGCGACCCCGCGCGACATCCCCTCGAGCAGGACGATCCCGAAGGGCTCGGGGTCCGAGGCGTTGACGAGCACATCGAACTGCTCGATGTACGGCCCGGCGTCGGGTACCTGCCCGGTCATCGTCACGGCGCCGTCGAGGTGAAGCTCCGTCACCAGGCCGGGCAGCGATGCGGCGTAATCGGAGGACAGCCCCCAGGCATCGCCGCCGACGATCACGAGGTGCATCTCCAGGCCGCGCTCACGTAGCAACGCCTGCGCTCTGAGCAGCCGGTCCTGGCCCTTCCACGGTTGCAGCCGTCCAACGAGCCCGACGATCGGGACGTCGCCGGGCAGCTCCAGCGGGCCCGGCCCACCATGGCTCTCCGGCATCGGAGCGCCGGCGTTGACGATGTATGTCGGCCGCACCGGGGGCAGCTCCGCTTGGGCGCGGGCGGCGGCTTGCGAGTAGCAGAAGATCGCCGTGGCGGGCAGCCGCGTCGCGACCCGGTCGAGCCAGCCGGTCCGCGGCGGGATCGCCTGCTGCCACCACACCACCCGGTCCGCCATGCCGGCGAGCGCCGCCGCGGGCGCTCCGTAGAGCTGCGTTTTCGCGGCCCAGTTCATCATCAGGTCCGGGCGGCGCGTGCGCATCAGAGACGCCAGCCGCGCGACCGTGGCGATGAAGCGGTGCGGTTCGCGCAGCCGTCCCGCCTCGAGCACCTCGACGCGGAAGCCGCCGCGGCGGAGCGTCTCCGGCCAGCTGCCCTGCTCGAAGAACACCGGCTCGACCTCGTGACCTTCCTCCCGTGCGCCGTCGAGCACCGCCTGCAGCATCGCCTCGGCGCCGCCGAGCGGCTCGGCCCAGGGCACCGTTACGAGCAGTCGCATGCGCCGCCGGCGCTCAGCCGGTCCGTGACAGCGGCGTTCGGTGCGCTGATCCGATCACGGGCGGCATGCTAGCGAGTCGCTCCGGGGCCGCCCCGGGCCCCGGCCGCCGGACGCAACCGCGACAGCACCGCCATCGCAGGCGCCTGCAGGATGGCCGTGAGCAGCGAGGATCGCCCCACCGGGTCGGTGCTCGCCTTCAGCGTCATCGTCCCCTCCGAGCGGGTCACGCGGTTGCCCTGGAGGGGGTAGCCGATGCGCAGCGAGGAGAAGTCGGGGAGCGGGCCCGGCGGAGCGCCGGCGAGAGCGAGGATCTCGCCCAGGACTCCCTCCGGGTCGGCGATGAAGCGCTCATAGCGCACGAACAGGCGCCGCCCACGGGGGTGGCGCAGGAACACGGGCACCGACAGCAGATGGGTGAGCCAGAGGTATGCGTTGGAGTGAGCCGTCGACTTCGCGAACTCGCCGACGTCGCGGCGGTTGAACGACGCCACCACGCCCTGCGGGTCACGGACCAGGAACAAGAGGTACAGGTCTATGCCCTCGATCGCCTGCAGCTCGCGAGCCCGGAGCGGGTAGTGGGAGGTGTCGACGAGGTGCGTGACGCCGGCGGTGCGCGCCAGCGCCAGGTAGAGATCCTCCGCGACCGCGCGGTAGCGCGCTCGCAGCCGTCGCCGAGTCGCCCACTTGTGCACGCGCAGCACCGACGCCGAACGCTCGATCGAGCGCTGCGACTCGGTGCCGAACAGCGCCGCGGCGGCCTCCGGGTCGGCGAGGGCGTCGTGCACCCGCTGCCAGAAGCGGACCCTCTCGGCGTCCTCGAGCTGCGGCCTGCCGCTTCGCACGAGCCAGTTGTCGAGCTCGCCCCCGTAGAAGACCCCATGGAAGTTGCCGAGTGCGATGCCGAGCGTGGTGCTGCCGCTACGGCCGGCTCCCATCACGTAGATCACATGCGGCCGGCGGCCCCCGGCCTCGCGCTCAGCCGCGCCGGCCATAGCCCCACAGCTCCTCGAGGTCGCGCCCGAGATATGTCCCCAGCGCGGCGACCTCGGCGCGGAAGCGCTCACGCAGCTCCGCCATCAGCTCCTCGTCGGGCGGCGGCGGCTCGGCGAACACGACCTTGCGACGAAGTTGACGTCGCAGCGGACGCACCATCGTTCGCCGCAGGCCCGACGGAATCGCCGCGTTCAGCGAGCTCTTCACGGCGCGTGCCGCGGGCCCCTGTGCGAGGTGCACGCTGCGTTTGAAGCCGTGCAGGCGGCCAGCGCGGACAGCCACAGTCGGGTTCGCCTCCACCGCCTGCACCTCCAGCGTGTCGTCGACGCCGAGAAAGCGCATGATCTGCCGCGCGGTGCCCTCGTTGTCGGCGCGGAAATCGTCGTAGATCAGCGCCAGCACCTGCTCGCGCGGGAAGGCCTCGTGAAAGCGTTGCAGTTGGCTGGCGTAGCGCACATGTTCGGAGTACATGAAGGCCTGCGCGGAGCGGGCGCCGCGCGGCAGCTCCCGGCCTTCGCGGCGAAGGTCCTCGAGCGCCAGCGCCCGGCGCAGGTCGGTCTCGGTCTCGATCATGGTCTGCACGAACTGCAGGTGCAGGGAGCGCAGGAAGCTCGCCGGCTCTCTGAACACCGCCACGACGCGGGCAGCCGGTGCAAACGCGGCGATCTCTGCGGCGGCGTTCGGCGAGCGCAGGTAGGAGGGCGACGCCTCGCCGGCGCGCTGCTCGGGGCCCGCGGCGGCGAACAGCGCCAGGTACTCCTCGCGAGTCGCGGGCAGCTCGCGTGCGAAGCGCGCCTCGGCGCGCATCTCCGGGGCGAAGAACTGCGGCTCCTTCAGAGAGGGCATGAAGATCTGCGGATGGCGCCGCAAGATCAGGTACAGGGCGGTCGTGCCGCTCTTGGCGTGTCCGGCGATGAAGAAGTCCGGGACGCGCGTCGCCGGGGTCGACTGGTGCTCCCCGTTCACGCGCGGGGATGATGACAGATGCCCTGGCTCCGGTAGCCTGCCGCGCGATGCCGGGCAAACCCTTGCGGATCGCTTGGCTCGGCCCCACCCCCGGGGGTTCCTCGGGCGTGCGCGGGGTAGCCGCGGAGCTGCTGCTCGGGCTCTCGCGGCGGGGCCATCGGATCGACTGCTTCTTCCCCGCGGCGGAGGACCAGGAGAACGTGAAGATCGCCGGCGACGAGTCGATCGCGTTCGGCGAGGGCAACCTCGCCTTCGGCGAGAACG
>DASWFM010000270.1:0-14750 GCA_036394235.1 Solirubrobacteraceae bacterium
GTCAGGGTCTGCGGGCTGCGCCGCCCGAAGTTGTCGAGCCGGTCATAGCTGTAAGGGGCGACGCGAAGCTGGCACAGCCAGCGGTAGACCGAATCGGCGGAGGCGTCGGCATCGACGGCTCGGAACAGGACCATGCTCGCCTCGGGCAACAGCTCGTCGCAGGGGAAGGGCTCGGCCCGCTCGGCCTCGGTCGAGCCCCACGTGTAGACGATCGCGGGCCAGAGGCGCATCGCCTCCCGACTCTACGGCGATCTGGCGCGCCGGGTGTTCTCAGGCGCAGGCGACACTCGGGGGCCGGACCATCCGAACGGGACCACCATCCGCACCGGACCATAGGCTCGAACAGGTGACTGGAGGGCGCGGGGATCTCGCGAGCGCGTTGCGCGCCGCCGGCGGTGTGCTGTTGGCGCTCGGCGCGTTCGTCGTGTTCATCCGACGAAGCTCACATCATCGCTGGAGCGACTTCGAGCTGCTGCTGACCCTCGCGGTGCCGGCGGCTGTGCTGCTCGCCATGGCCGTTGCCGGCCGCAGCGGCTACATACGCACAGCCGCTGATCCGTCGCGATCGGTGCTGCTCGTGACCGCCGTGCTGCTCTCGACGGTGGCGCTGTTCCAGCTCCTGGTGTGGGCAGGCGCCAGCCGTCAACACCTCCTCTTGGACGCCGCCGTGCTCGTCCTGACGGCCGCGATCGCGGTTTTCGGTGCGCGCCGGATCGGGGCCCCGTACGCGATCCTGCTGGCTGGGCTGGCGCTGCTCGGTGCGTGGCTGCTCGTCTGGATCGAGATCGTCGGCCACCCCGGCGCCGACACGACGCGATGGCTGCTGGTCTCAGGGGGCGCGGTACTGCTCGCCGCCGCGGCACTGATGGCCGTGACGGACGCGATCGGCGCCGCGGAGATCGCCACGGCCGGGGGCATCGCCGCGGTCGCGGCGGGGGTCCTGGGCGTGATTGTTGGGGCGGTCGGCTTGACCTTCGGCGCGGTGGGCCTGTTGACGACACCCAAGATCGCGGGCGGCCAGACGAGCGGATGGGACATCTATCTCCTCCTCGTCTCGGTTGGGCTCGTCTTGCTCGCGGCCCGTTCGGGGGCGCGCGGGCCTGGCTATGTGGGTGCGTTTGGCCTGCTCGGGTTCCTGATCAGCGTCGGGGCGCAGCTCACGCACCTGGAGTCCGGCAGGGGAACTTCCTCGAGCCTGCTCGGCTGGCCGCTGGTGCTGGTGCTGTTGGGCCTGGCCGGCCTGGCGGCACCGCTGCTCCGGCCCCGCGCGGGCTGAGCGCCTTCGCTCGGCCTCAGCGCGGCTCGGCGGGCTCTTCCTGGGTCTGACCGCCGGTTCCCAAGGAGCGCTGGGTCATCTCGACGTCGTGCCACGCCCCCAGCTTGAAGCCGATCTGCCGGTAAACGCCGACCGAAGTGAAGCCCATCGTGCGGTGCAGCCCGACGCTGCTCTCGTTCGGGAGCGTCATGCCGGCGACCGCCCGCAGGTAACCGCGCTCGGCGAGACGGGCCAGCAGCGCCTCGTAGAGCCCGCGGCCCGCGCCCGCCCGATGCTGGCCCTGCTCGACGTACACGCTCACCTCGCAGGACCATCGGTACGCGGCGCGCGTGTGCAGCCGCGTGCCGTAGGAATACCCGACGACTCGCCCGGCGTGCTCGTACACGAACCACGCGTGGGCGGCCAGTGCCGCCTCGATCCGCCCGGCCATCTCGGCGGCACCGGGAGGGACGAGCTCGAAGGTGATCGCCGTGTGTTCCACATATGGCGCATAGATCGCCGCGCAGGCCTCGGCGTCCGCGGTCGTTGCGAGGCGCACGAGGCCGTGGTGCGGGGGGTCGGGCATACCGGTCACGATCCGCCGGCGCCTCCGGGCTCCACCGGCCCGGGACGCAGCACGTCCGGATCGTGACCTGGCAGCACGCGCGCACCGCCTTCACGCAGCGCCCGCAACCGTTCCGCGGAGCGGGCCTGGGCGGCGAAGTCGTCAGCGAAGGACGGGAAACGGTGATCGTCGAGCGTGGCGGCGAAGTGCCCGACATCGGCGCCGATGATCAGCTCCTCCGCGACCCGCAGTGACTGGTGGCCCGGTGTGTGGCCGGGCGTCAGGAGCAGCTCGATCGAACCGTCCCCCAGCAGGTCGTGGTCGCCGTCGACGAGCACCAGCTTGCGTTCCTCGCCGGCGTAGTCACGTGGGTAGAAGAAGTTCCGGCGGATCGCACCGGCGTCGCCCGCCGCCTCCCATTCGCGACGTTGGATCACGATCGGGATCGAAGTCGGCAGCAGCGTGAGCGCGCCGACATGGTCGAAGTGCAGGTGAGTGATGACGATACGGGTCAGCGTCTCGACGTCGACGAGCTCGGTTATGGCGTGTTCCTGCTCCAGCTCGAAGAGGCCCGCCTCCGGGCGCCCGTAGAAGGCCCCGGGGTCGCCGATCGAGGCCGGATGGAGCCCCGAATCGACAAGTATCCGCTCGGTCTCGGTCTCGATCAGGTAGGCGGGGATCGGAAACCTGATCCGGGCCCCCGGATCCTCGCCCTGGCGGTAGACGGCGGCCGGCGCGGAGATCCAGCCGACGATCATCAGCTCCACCTTCATGCGCCATCGCCGCCGCGCTCCGCATTCACCAGCATGGCGGCAAAGCTAACAGCCGCCCCCGAGGGCTGGCCGCCAGACGCCGGCACGGCGATCTCGAGAGCGGCGAGAGGGGAATCCGTCCACCCAAGGTGTGTTTTCTGCTCGACATCGGGTATTGAGATCACATGGCCAACGTGGAGGGCAGGCTGTGACGCGGCTCGAGGCGGCCAGCTTCGAGGTCGAGCGGTTCGAGCTGTCGGGCGATTCCTCACTCGAGGTGAGGGGGCGCTGGTTCGGCGTGCGGGGGCGGCGATTCATGCGCCCTGCTTTGACGGCCGTGACGGACGGACGCGAGCAGCGCATGCTCGCAGTGCTGGATCACAAGCCGTGGGTCGCCGAGGAGGGAGAACCCTGGCGGGCGGTCTTTCCCTGCGAGTCAGATCCAGGCGCGATGGATCGTGCCGAGCTGACGGTTGCACCCGATGTGACAGTGCCCCTGCCGTCGCCCTCGCGGCAGGTCCGCGGACGCCGCGAGCGGCCCGCAGCCTCGCGAACGCGAAAGACATCTGCGGCGAAGACGACGAGAGCTGCCGAAGACGGTGATGCGGCGTCAGACCTGAAGGCTCTCGAGGAGGATCGCGACCGGCTGCGCGTCGCGCATGACCGCGTGTCCCGGCAGCTCGACGCCGCCGTCGCCAAGCACGACGAGGAGATCGAGGCCGAGGTCGAGCGACGGATCGCCAATCTCCGAGTAGAGGTCGAGCGGGAGCGCGCCGGGGCGGGGCTCGCAGCGCGAATGGCGCGCGAGCGCGACCAGGCGCGCGCGGCGCGCGACGAGGCGGCCAAGGAACGCGACGAGGCCGCCGGAGAACGGGACGAGGCGCGCGAACAGCGCGACACGGCCCATCAACAGCGAAATCGGATGCTGGCCGAGCGGGACAGCGCTCGCAGCCGCGTCTTGGAGGCTACGCGGCAGTGGGAGCTGACCGCCGCGGTCGGTACACGGCGAACATTGGAGCGCGACGCGATCGCAACCGAGCGAGACCGGCTCGCACGCGAGCGCGACGCAGCTGTGGCTGCGAGCGAGCAGATCGCGGCCGAGCGCGACGCCGCGCTGGAGGCACTCGACCGCATGACGGACGGGCGCGATGGCGCGCTTCAGACGCGCGATCGCATGGCCGAGGAACGCGATGCGGCGCTGGAGATGCGCGATCGAGTGGGTGAGGAGCGCGACGCGGCGCTACAGACACTCGAGGGGACGGTGGCCGAACGCGACGCGGCGCTGCAGGCGCGAGAGCTGATCGCCGAGGAACGAGACGGGGCAGCGCAGACACCAGGGCACCTCGACGCAGGGCTGAAGGATGCAGGAGTGCCGCCCGACGTTCCGACGCTGGTGCTCGACGACGGGCCCGCAAGCGAGGAGCCGCAGGCGACCGAGGAGCTGCAGGCGACCTCGACGGACGGGCCCTCGACGACCGATGCTCCCGGGGCAGTCGAGCGGGCGGTACCCCGGCCGCGACTCCCGCCGAGACCGAGCGGTGAGCCACGGATCGCCGAGCCGCGCGGAGCGGGGATCAGCGACTGGCGCCAAGGACCGCTCGATCCCCTCGCGCTGCTGGAAGAGGCCGGCGACGTGTGGCGCAAGCGCTTGCTCGCGATCTCTGCGCTGCTCGTGGCCGCCGTGGTGATGCTGGTGCTGCTGCTGGCGCACTGATCAGGGAGCGAGGGCGCAAGACTCGCCCGTCGCCTGTCGCCCGTCCAACGGCTGAGGGTGCGCTCACTCCCAGCCGTGGAACATCGAACGGTCTTCCGCGTCCCAGGCCTTCCGCAGCCCGGGCGCCCCGAGGTCCCAGTCGGGGCGGATCTCGCTGCCGACGGCGCGCAGGTCGTGCCAGAGGTCGACGAAGGACGGGCGGCCCCAGAACCAGTAGCCGTTGTAGATGCTGTGGATGACGAGCCCGGGCTTGAGCACGAGGGTGTGGGGGATCATCGGATCGTGCTCGGGGTCGGTGTACTCCTGGATGTCCAGGTCCTTCTGCACGATGCGCCCGGGGTCGGCGAGGAAGGTCCACTGCGCACCTACGGATGCACGGAACTCTTTGAGCTCGTGGTCGTCGTCGGTCGCGATCGTCGCGATCTGCGTATAGGCGACGGCGATCTTCGAATAGTTGGCGGCGAGTTCGAGATGCTGCTGGTGCTCCTTCGGGCAGTACAGGCCGCGAGCGAGCGTCAGGATCAGCGGATCGTTCCCCTGCAGCTCGCTGAGCCGGCGGGTCGCTTTCTCGTGGTCGGGCAACTCGTAGTCGGGGAAGATCCCCCCGGGGACGATGTCGGAACGGATGGCTGGACCCCTGTCGCTCAGCCCGCCGTCGGCGGCCCCGCGCCGACGACCCGGGACGCCGCTTCGATCTCGCCGCGAAGCACCTTCAGCGCGTCGGCGTAGATCCCCGAGAACGTTGGGAACGGCTGGATCGTGTCGGCCAGGATCTCCAGCGGAACGTGAGCGCGGATCGCGAGCGTCGCCTGCTGCAGCCACTCGCCCGCCTCCGGGCCGAGCGCGTAGGCGCCCGTCAGCCGCTCGCCGTCGCTGAGCAGCGTCAGGAAGCCGTTCTGCTCGGCGTAGGCGTGAGTGTAGGTCGCGGTCTTGGGAACGCCGGACAGCGGCACCATCGCGCTGAAACGGCCGGCGGAGGCGCCCACGGCGGCGGCTTGCGGGTCGGTGTAGACGACGCGCGGAACCGCCTCGTAGTTGGCCTTTCGTGGCTCGCCGAGGATGTTCGCGGCGACGATGTCGCCCTGGTACTCGCCAACGTGTGTCAGCGGCCACAGGCCGTTCACGTCGCCGATCGCCCAGAGGCGCTCGGCCGCGCGCAGATGGGCGTCGACGGGAACGCCGTGGGCGTCCGGCTCGATGCCGACGGTCTCGAGGCCCACCCCCCGCACGCGCGGACGCCTGCCGGTGGCGACGAGCAGCCGGTCGCCGCGGAGCTCGCTTCCGTCGTCCAGCTCGAGCACGTACTCCTCGCCTTCGCGTCGCGCGGCCTTCGCGTTCGCCGACAGGGCCAACTCGATGCCTTCCCGCTGCAAGGCCTCCCCCAGCCCCAAGCCAAGCGGCGCCGGCTCACGTGACAGCAGGTGCTCGGACCTCTCGACGACCACCGCCTCGCCGCCCAGTCGGCGAACGGCCTGCGCCATCTCCACCCCCACCGGGCCGCCGCCGATGATCACGAGGCGACGCGGGACGGCCTTCATCGACGTGGCCTCACGATTGGTCCAGACGCCCTCCAGGTCGCGCAGGCCGGGTACGGGCGGTATGACCGGCTCGGCACCGTTCGCCAAGACCACGTTGTCGGCGCTGTGCTGCACGCCGTCGACCTCGACGACGCCGGGCCCGGCGAGCCGGCCGTCGCCACGCAACAGTGCGATGCCGTGGTCGGCCAGCCAGCGCTCCTGGCCGGCGTCGGTGTGGTCGGAGACCATGAAGTCACGCCAGGCAAGCGCCGCCTCGACATCGACCTCGGCGCTGGCCGCAGCCTCGCGGGCCTCCTGCACCGCCTCACCTGGCCGCAGCAGCGTCTTCGACGGTATGCACGCCCAGTAGGAGCACTCCCCTCCGACAAGCTCGCGCTCGACGACCGCCACGCGCAAGCCACCGTCCGCGAGCGCGGCCGCACAGTGCTCGCCCGGCGCTCCGCCGCCCAGCACGATTACGTCATAGTCGCTGGCCATGTCGGCGGCCTCCTCTCTGCGCCCATCGTGCTTCGCCCGGCCGACGGGTTACTCGGGTCGCCGACACTCTGGCTCGCCCCCGAGCGGAAGTCAAGCTTCCAGACACCCTCGGCCCCCCGTTGCATGCCTCGCGGCCCGTCACATCTAGCTCCGTTAGGGTTGGTGCTCGCCACGCCAAAGACCCGCCGCGCCGATCTCGCACCTTGATCCGCTGGTCGGCACAAAGGTCGAAACCCGACACCAGGGGCCGTCGATGATCGCTGCAGCCGTCACGCAGCACCTGCCCGGCGTACTGCATAGTCTCGAACCGACGCTCGACCACTACGGCTATCTCGCGGTGGTGGGTCTCGTCTTCATCGAGGACTTCGGCGTCCCCGTTCCCGGGGAGACGGTCCTGATCCTCGCGGCCGTCTACGCGGGGGCCGGGCGACTCAACGTCGTGCTCGTGGCCCTTCTCGGCTTCTGCGGCGCCGTGCTCGGCGACAACGTCGGCTTCGCGATCGGCCACTTCGGCGGGCGCCGGCTCGCCGTGCGGTACGGCCGCTTCATCTTCCTGACGCCGGAGCGGCTCGACA
Source organism: Solirubrobacteraceae bacterium (assembly GCA_036394235.1). GTDB lineage: Bacteria > Actinomycetota > Thermoleophilia > Solirubrobacterales > Solirubrobacteraceae > Palsa-744. The sequence continues at coordinate 6,877 of DASWFM010000270.1, forward strand.
GAGCCACCGGCTTCTTCCTCCGCCACGGCGGCAAGATCATCATCGTTGCGAGGTTCATCGAGGGCCTGCGTCAGGCGAACGGGATCATCGCGGGCACCACCGGCATGCACTGGTCGCGATTTCTGTTCTTCAACGCGATCGGCGCCGCCCTCTGGGTCGCGACCTGGACCAGCATCGGCTACTTCTCCGGCAGTCACATCAACACGATCTACGGCGACGCCACGCGATACGACAAGTACCTCGCGATCGCGATCGGCGCGCTGCTGGTCGCGCTCGTCGCGCGGCGGGTGGTGCGAGTGCGTCGGGCTCGCGCGCGCGGGAACGCCTGAGCCTCTCCGCGGCTGCGGCGCGCCGAGGCTCAGGGCGATGCCACGACGATGTGCTTGACCTCCGCCATGTAGCGCCTGGCAGCCGACGAGGCGTCCTCGGGATTGCTCCCGTGCTCGCGGGCGTCCATGTACGCCGCATACCAGTCCCACCAGTCGTGTGGGGGCGCAACCGCCTCGAACGAGCCGTGGCGTTCGGAGGTCTCCTGGAGCAGGTCCGCCAGGGCGGCGACATCCATCGCAGCCCTCCCCTTCAGCGTCGGTGCCGGCCATCTTTGCCTCCTTCGGGTCGTGTTCGCCAGATTGTGGCCCTTCGGCGCCGATCGCGCCCGTGGGCGCACTGGTCCTGTGCGGGCCTCGCGAGCGCTACTTCACCTCAGTCCGCCCCAACGGTCGGCGACGGGGCGCCCAGGGAGCGGACCAGGGTCTTCACGGGCGCGAGGCGTAGAGCACGCGGTCAGCGTGAAGGCATGGCCGGCGCGCGTCACGTCCCCAGTGCGCTCGCGGCGCTGGATGGCGCCGGCGTATGGCTCAACTCGGATCCGCTCACCGCCGAGCGGTTGCGGGGGAACGTCGTGCTCGTCGACTTCTGGACGTACTCCTGCGTCAACTGGCTGCGGACCCTCCCCTACCTGAGGGCGTGGCACGAGCGTTACCGCGACCGCGGTCTCGTCGTCGTCGGCGCGCACGCCCCGGAGTTCGGGTTCGAGCACGACCTCGAAAACGTGCGACGAGCGACGGGCGAGCTGGGCGTCGCCTACCCGGTCGTGATCGACAACGACTTCCTGATCTGGCGTTCCTTCGAGAACCACTATTGGCCCGCCGTGTACCTGGCCGACAGCGAGGGGCGGGTGCAGTTCCAGCACTTCGGCGAGGGCGAGTACGAGCAGACGGAGGGGGCGATCCAGCGTTTGCTGGGCATCGATGAGGACACGGTCCGCGTCGATGCGGGCGGCCGCGCCGAGGCGGCTGACTGGGCGAAGCTGAGCTCCCCCGAGACCTACCTGGGCTACGGGCGTGGTGAACGCCGCAGCGACTCCGGCCCCGACGGGCTTGAGCCGAACCACTGGGCGTTGGCCGGGGCGTGGTCGGTGGAAGAGGAGGCCGCGGTACTCGAGGCGCCCGACGGTTCGATCACCTACCGCTTCGAAGCACGCGACGTGAACATGGTGCTGGCGCCGCCCGACGGGGAGGCTCCCGTCCGCTTCACCGTGCGCCTCGATGGTGACTCCCCAGGCGATGCGCACGGCGTCGATGTCGACGGCTCGGGTCAGGGCACCGTCTCCGAGCCGCGCATGTTCCAGCTCATCCGGCAGCGGGGGGCAGGGGGCGAGCGGGACTTCGAGATCACCTTCCTCGACGCCGGCGTGCGCGCCTACGTCTTCACTTTCGGGTGATCCGGTCGCCGCGGCGTTGTACTGTGCCGCGGGTGAGCAAGCACGTCCTCATCCTCGGGGCCGGGTTCGGTGGACTGGAGCTCGCGACCCGGCTCTCCGAGACGATCGCGGATGCGGTCCGCGTAACTCTGATCGATCGCAACGACTCGTTCTTCTTCGGCTTCTCCAAGCTCGACGTGATGCTCGGCCGCGAGTCGGCCGAGGAGATCAAGCTCCCGTACGGGGAGATCGACATGGAGGGCGTCGAGTTCCGCCAGCAGACGGTGACGGGGATCGACCCGGCCGCGCGCCGCGTCAGCACCGACAGGGGCTCGCATGACGCCGACTTCCTCGTCGTGGCCCTCGGCGCCGACTATGACTTCGCCGCTACGCCCGGCTTCGAGGAGGGCGGACACGAGTACTACACGCTCGCCGGCGCCGAGCGGCTGCGCGACGCGCTCGCCGAGTTCAAGGGCGGCAAGGTGCTTCTGTCGGTCCTAGGGCAGCCGTTCAAGTGCCCGCCTGCGCCCTTCGAGGGATCCTTCATGATGCACGAGTACTTCACACAGCATGGCATCCGGGACGCGGTCGAGATGGCGACGACGTTCCCGATGGGGCGCCCCGTGCCGGTGACCGGCGAGGTCTCGCAGATGTTCCGCGAAGGACTCGCCGCGCGCAACGTCACAGAACTGCCCGAGCATCTCGTGACCGGCATCGACCCGGCGTCGCGTACGGCACAGCTCGCGAGCGGCGAGCAGCTGCCGTACGACCTGTTCGTCGGCATCCCGATCCACCGAGCGCCAGCCGTGCTGGCGGACTCCGGGCTGGTCGAGAACAACTGGGTGCCCGTCGACCAGGCGAACCTCAGGACCCGCTTCGCCGGCGTCTACGCGCTCGGCGACGTTTGCAGCGGCCCGCGCAACGTGCCAAAGGCCGGGATCTTCGCCGAGGCGGCGGCGCGCGTGGTCGCCGATGACATCGCGGCCGCGGTCGCGGGCACCGATCCGCCCGCGCCTTACGAGGGGTCGGGCGTCTGCTACGCCGAGTTCGGCGGGGGACTCGTCAGCAAGGTCGAGGTGAACTTCCTGCGCGGGGATGCCCCGGAGGCACGCCGCCAGGACCCCTCGCTGGCGTTCGCGGCCGAGAAGGAGCAGTTCGGCACGGTCCGCCGAGCGCGCTGGTTCGGGCGCTCTTAGGCGCGACGAGGATTGACATCCCGAGGAGTTCGGAGAAACACGTGGGCGATGCGAGCGCCGGACACGGCAAGGTCGTCGTGAACAGGTGTATGTCGCTTGACGGCTTCATTGCCGCTGCCGGCCATGTGATGGACTGGGGCGATGGTCGCCAGCTCGCCGACTTCGTGGGGCCGGACGAGTTCCACGAGATCGCGGCGGCCACTGGTGCAATGCTCGTCGGCCGGCGAACCTCCGACGTCGGAGACAGGATGGAGGCCGAGAAGCCGGGCAGCGTCGACTACCCGTTTTCCGGACCCGTGTTCGTACTCACCCATCGGCCACCCGAGCCGCCGAATCCAGGCATCACCTACCTCACCTGTGACATCGGGGAAGCGGTCGCCACAGCGCGCAACGCCGCGGACGGCAAGAACCTCGAGATCCTCGGCGCCGACGTGGCCGCTCAGTGCCTGAAGCGGGGCCTCGTCGACGAGATCCTGGTGTACGTAGTGCCGGTACTGCTCGGCGACGGCGTCCACTTCTCGCCGCCGGGCCTCCCCCGCATCGACTTGGAACCAGTCGGCACCACGCGTTCGCGAAACGTCACCATCCTCCGGTTCCGCGTAATCAAGTAATCGCTGCGTACAAGCGGCGAGCTCGGGCAGCCGAGTCGCCGTCAGGAGCCGTTGTTCACAAACGCCTGATAGGAGCGACAGGGCTCGTTGCGGAGGCTTGGGCAGGGCGGTAGTCCCGTAGGCACGCTGACGCCGGGCACGATCGGCAGTGTGAGGCTGGCGGGCATGCCCGGCCCGAACGCGATCGACACGTTGGCGGTGGTGCCTTCCGGCTGAGTCTCGCCGAACGACCAGACCGGCTGCGTCCCGTTCGGCGCAGAGATCGTGACCCTGACGCGCGAGCCTGCGCGGTAGGCATGGCCCTCGAAGTACAGCGGAATCGTGACGGGAACGAATTCGCCGGCCGGCATTGGCTGCACATCGGACGCGAGGAAGGTCGGGATCGGTTCGACTGCCGTGGGGGTCTCACCGAACATGTTCGTCGAGGTGGTGGCGAGCTTGCGCTCGCTGGCGCGGATCCAGCCGTTCTGAACGAAGGTCTCATTGCCGTCGGGGCGCACTTCGCTGACCGTCGCCTGGAGATCGACGTCTGGAGTCGATGACTCCACCCAGAGGTTTACGGCGCCGCCACCGACCGCGACGGTGTCGGACGTCAGCGGCGCGGACACGTAGGACACGGCCGAACCGGCCGGCGCCTGTACCCAGTTCCACTGCCACTGGGACGCGACGCCCCACAACCCACCAGGGCCCGCGCTGCCCGTGTAATCCGTCGGCGGGGTGGCGCCCGCGTCGGAGGTGTAGGTGTCGAGCCCGTCGGATGTCGCCGTTTCTTCATCGAGTGCGCCTTCCGGCCCGAGGTACCAGGAGCGAGCGATCGTGCCGGGGACGGGAAACGCCGAGAACGACCCTTCGAACCCGGGGTAGGGATTGCCCGGCGTCGTGTTGCCGGTCGGCGAGGTTCCTGCGCCGTTGTCGAACAGCACTCGAATCGCCGGCAGCGAGGTGAACGCGGAAAGCGCTTCCGCGTATGTCGCCTTTTCCTGGATCGGGTCTGCAGGCAGCGTCACCTGGTCTCCTGACGGGAGACCCAAGGCGGCTTGGTAGACCAACGGCGCCGCGGCATGGAGGAATCCCCGGTTGTTGATCGGCGCCTGACGCGCGACGAACAGCTCCAAGAAGTCGTCCAGCCGATTGATGGTATTTGGATCGAGCGAGTCGATATGCGCACCGTTGGTGAACGTGAACCACTTCCGTTCGGTGCCGGTGAAGTGCTCCGCCAGGTCGGCGCAGTGCCCGCCGGTCTGCTCGTCCTCCCACTGGCACGCCATGAAGGTCGGAACGTTGATGTTGTGAACGAACGAGACCGGATCCAGCGGGTCGGCCACGGACGGCTTGTAGGTCGCGTTTTCTTTGATTTCCGACTGCAGGTTCGTCGCCTCTTCGTGCAGATCCTGGTTCGCCGCGCAGGTTTCATCGCCTTTCTGGATCTGTTCGTAGGCCCAGTGCTCGCCGCTGGACGGCCCGGCCGGCTCCGCGTCGAACTGGCGGTCTTCGGCCCAGGGCACGGCGAAGCCGGTATTGAGGATGCCCCCGGCGTAGAGGGTCGTCGCCGTCGCATCGACCACCGACAGCGGGGCGATGGCAGCGAGGTGGGGCGGCCGGAGCTGAGCGGCGAAGAGTTGGCTGATGCCGCCGTAGGAGACGCCGAACATCCCGACTTTGTGGTGGAGCACCCAAGGCTGGCGGGCGATCGTCTCGATCACGTCGTACGCATCGAGATTCTGCAGCGGTTCGAAATAGTTGAAGGCGCCGCCCGAACAGCCGGTGCCTCGTATGTTCACGTCGACCACGGCGAAACCCAGCTGGTTGGCGACCGCGGCAAGCCCGCTTTCCGGGCCCGCGGGATTCGCGTAGCCGTATCCGGAGTATTCGATCAGCGTCGGAACGGCGCCTTTGTGCTTCGTCGACGCAACGGCCGGCGGGTGGACGTCGATTGCCAGCTTTGTGCCGTCGCGCGTCGTCAGGTACGTGTATCCGCTGTTTGGGATCGACTGTTTGTAGGTGCTCTTGTTCCACGACGCCGGCTTTTGCGTATGAACGGTGATCGGCCCGGATTCTTCGCTGGTCGAGCTCAGTCGTACCTTGTAGAGCCTTCCGGGTGCGACCTTCCGGAACAGCAGACCGCCGAGCGAGTCGGCGGTCTGCGTCGACACCGTTTCGCCCTTCCTCCCCAGGAGCGACATCTGGGCGCCCGGGGCCAGGCCGGTGACATCTACCTGTTCCACGCTTCCTTGCACGCTGAAGGCCGAGGCAGTCGCCGCGGTCACCAGCCAAACAGCCAACACGGCGAGCGCAGGGACGACGCCGATCAGCGCACGACGCCGCAGCGCGCCAGCTGTGACGAAGCGGCCACCGCCTCCCACGCGGCCCACGCCCCGGCGATCATCGGCGTCTTGCTCGATGCGCAACGTCTCTACCCCTCCTGCTTTGGCCCACACCCGTACCTCCGTCCTTGCGCATAGTAGACATCAGCAGGTGCTGACCGCAACCCCATCGAGGGCGGTCACCCCGGTCTTGGCTCTGTACAGCCAAAGCCGAGGGTGTCACTGGAGACGGTGCTCGGCCCTCAGGCCGGGATGCCGGGAGGCCCGAGGATCTCGAGCCCGTGGTCCGCGGCGGCCTGCAACACCGGCGCCATGTCGGGCGGCGCATCCGGCGCGGGCGGGATCTCAGCGACGGGAGCGGGGGTACCGAGCCTGCGGATGAAGCCCTCGAACCCGGCCGCCTGGGTGACCAGCAGGAAGCGAGCTTCGTCGGAGCTGACGATGAAGGTGTGTGGCACGTCGCGCGGGCCGAACACGAAGGAGCCAGCCGGAGCGACGACCGTCTGCCCTGCTACCCAGATCGTGAGCTCGCCCTCCAGGACGTAGAACCACTCGTCCTCGTTGTGATGGACATGAAGCGGTGAGCCGCTGCCACGCGGCGAGGCCTGCTCGGTCAGCATCATGCGACCGCCGGTGCCGGCGCCGTCAGCCTTGATCGTCGTCAGGCCGCCGAAGAACCAGAAGTGCTCTCCCTCGCCGGGAGCGAGAGCGATGGGTGCGAGGGCGCCGTTCGGCGTGTTCGTTGCTGTGTCTGCTGTGTGTATGGAGGACATGCCAGGCAGTCTGATCTCCGCGACCGGCGTAAACCATCCCCCGCGTCGGGGGATTTGTCCTGCACGGCATGCGAGACTGACCCGTATGGATTGGAAGGTCGAGCGCCTGATCGAGGAGATCGACCTGCTCGGCTCACGGGGACTGCCACGTGAGGAGTTTTTTGCCGAGCTGTCCCCGCGTCTGCGCAAAGCGATCGACAACGACGCCAGCTGCTGGCACACGCTTGACCCCAGCACGCGGCTGTTGACCAGCGACGCGCCCAAGGAGCTGATCGAACGCGGCGTGTTCGCGCCCGACGAGGCCCCGGCCGCCGGAGAGCTGATCGTTCGAAGTGAGTACATGGTCGACGACGTCAACACCTTCGCCGGCCTCGCGAAACGGCGGGTGCCCGTCGGCATCCTCGACGACGCCACCCGCGGTGATCCCCGGCGCAGCGCGCGCTACCGCGACCTGCTGCTACCGGCCGCCATCCCCCACGAGCTGCGCGCCGCCTTCGTCCTCCGCGGTCGCGTGTGGGGGGCAGTGCACATTGCCCGCCGTGTGAGTAGCGGCGGATTCCAGCAGCGGGACGCACAGGCGCTCGCCGCCCTCACCGGGGCGATCGCACGCGGCATCCGCGCGTCGCTGCGCTTCGACGCGGCCCGTCGGATCACCGGCGTGGAGCCGCCCGGGATGGTCGTCCTCGGCCCACACGACGAGGTTGAGCTGATCACCCCTCCGGCGCGCGGGCTGCTCGCGTCGCTGCATCCCGGCGAGTCGGGCTACACCGACGAGACGATCGCGACGCCGGTCCTCGCGCTCGCGTCGTTCGTCCGCTCCGTGGCGGACGGCGGTCAGAGCGGCGGCAACGTCGTCACGGTGCCCGGCAGCGACAGTTGGGTGACGCTTCACGCCTCGCTGCCCGGACCGCCGGGCGACGGCCGCGTTGCGGTCGTCCTCGAGCGGTCGACCGGGGCGCGCTCGGCGACAGTCCGCCTCGAGGCGTTCGGTGCAACCGCCCGCGAGCGCGAGGTCGCGACCCTCCTGGCCCGTGGCCTCTCCCGTGCCGAAATCGCCGAGGCCCTCGTCGTCTCCCCGTAGACCGTCGACGACCACGTCAAGAACCTCTACGAGAAGCTCAGCGTCGCCTCGCGACAGGAGCTCGTCGCTCGCGTCTTCCTCGACGAGTACCTCCCCGAGGTGGTGCGCCAGACACCGCTGACATCGCGCGGCCGCTTCGACCGTGCCTAGCGGGCCGGCCCGCCCCCATGCTCCCGCGATCGCCGCT
>DASWFM010000271.1:0-10741 GCA_036394235.1 Solirubrobacteraceae bacterium
GCATCAGCAGCTGTGGCGAGTTGTAGGCGCCGCCCGAGAGGATCACCTCGCGCTCGGCGCGGAACTCCTGCGTCTCGCCGAGCCGCGAGGCGGCCACGCCCACGGCGCGATCGCCGTCGAAGATCACGCGCTCGACGTGCATGTAGGGCATCACGGTGAGGTTCTCGCGCCCCATCGCCGGGTGCAGGTATGAGACCGCGGTGCTGGCGCGCATGCCGTCGCGCTGCGTCACCTGGTAGAGGCCCACGCCGTCCTGCTCGGGCCCGTTGAAGTCGGGGTTGCGCGGCAGACCGGCCTGCTCGCCGGCGTCGACGAAGGCGGCCGCGATGCGGTTCCGGGAGCGGCTCTCGCTGACCGGCAGCGGCCCGCCGGCACCGTGCAGCTCGGAAGCGCCGCGCTCGTTGTCCTCGGCCTTGATGAAGTAGGGCAACAGGTCCGGCCACGCCCAGCCGGGGACGTCCCATTCGCTGTAGTCGAGCGGGTTGCCACGGATGTAGATCATCGCGTTGATCGAGGAGGAACCGCCGAGGACCCGGCCGCGGGGCAACGTGATCCTGCGGCCGCCGCAGTGCTGCTCGGGCGCCGAGTGATAGTCCCAGTCGACATCCGTCGCACCCAGCTGCAGATAGCCGAGCGGGACGTGGATGTTCTCCTTGACGTCCGGGGGACCGGACTCGAGCAGCAGCACCTTGACCTCCGGGTCTTCGCTGAGGCGCGCCGCCAGCACGCAGCCTGCCGATCCCGCACCGACGATCACGTAGTCGAACATCTGCTGACCCTCCCTGTCGCGGCCAATTCCCCCAGCGCGACGATATCGGACGGCGGCCCGGCGCGGCGCAGAGCGCGGCGCCGTCCGGCGGAAGCGATGATCTACGCGATGGTCGGCTTCGGAACGCTGCTCGTGTTCGTGCTCGCGGGCTTGCTGGGACCGCTACTGGCGCTGCCTCTGCGCTGGTTCACGCCGGTGCTGGGCGGCGAGATCCTCGGCGGGGTGCTCGCCGGCCCCCACGTGCTCGGCGCGATCGATCCAACACAGTCGACCGTCTCCTTGCTCGGCGAAGTGGGCTTCGCGATGCTGATGCTGACCGCCGGCATGCATCTGCCCCTGCGCGACCGGCGCCTGGCCGGCTCCCTGCGGACCGGCGCGGTGCTGGCGCTCAGCGCCGCAGCGCTGGCAGTGCCTGCGGGATTGCTGGCGAGCCACGTCGCGGGGGGCTCCCACGCCGCCCTCTATGCAGTGGTGCTCGCCTCCGGGTCCGCCGCGGTGCTGCTTCCCTCCTTCCGGGAGGCGGGCGTCGGGGGCCCCGTGGCGCTGCGCGTGATGGCGCAGACGACGATCGCCGACATCTTCACGATCGTCTCGGTTCCGATCGTGCTGCAGCCGAGCCGGGTCGGCGACGCCGTACTCGGCACGTTCCTCGTGGCGCTCACGGCCGCCGCACTCGTCTTCGTGGGCAGGGCGATCGCCCACGGCGGGTTCGTTCGCCACGCCCGTGTCCGCTCGAAGCAGCGCCGCTGGGCGCTCGACCTGAGGGTCGCCCTGCTCGTCTTGTTCCTGCTCGCCTGGATCGCCGTTGAAAGCGGCACGAGCATCCTGATCGCGGGCTTCGGTGCGGGCGTCACGATCGCGATCCTCGGCGGGCCGAAGCGGCTCTCGACGCAGGTGCGGGGAATCGCCGACGGCTTCTTCATCCCGGTCTACTTCGTCGTGCTCGGCGCGCGGCTGGACGTCGGCGGCCTGTTCGCCAGCGGCTCGCTGCTCGCGCTCGCCGCCACGTTGACGGCGCTCAACGTCGCGATCCGGCTGCTCGCGGCAGCGGTCGTGAGGATGCCGGTCGCCGGCGCCCTTGCCGCTACGGCCCAGCTCGGGGTTCCCGCCGCGGTCGCGTCGCTCGGCCTCGCCGATCACGTCCTGTCGCCGGTCACCGCGACGGCGATCGTGATCTCGGCGCTCGCGAGCCTCGCGATCAGCACGGTCGGCGTGGACCTGATGGTCCGTGAAGCTAAGCAGGCGTCGGTGCCGGCGCGGGCGCCGGAGTCTCCTCGACCGGCCTGATCGCCACCCCGGCGGCTGCGTACGCTTCGGGCGCATCCAGCGTCTCCGCCGCGAGCAGCGCCTGTGCGAGGTTCTCGAGTTGCTCGCGGTGATCGCTGAGCAGCCGCAACACTTCGCCGTGGGCCTCGCCGACGATCCTCTGGGTCTCCTCGTCGATCAGCTCCTGGGTGTGCTCGGAGGTCTCACTGACGCCGGGCAGCAGCGGTCCCTGGCCGTCGGATGGAAGCACGGCGAGGGGCCCGATCGCCTCACTCATCCCCCATCGTCCGACCATCTGCCGGGCGATCTGGGTGAGCTGCTGGATGTCGGACTCAGCGCCGGTGGTGATGGTCCCGTAGACGACCTCCTCGGCCACACGACCGCCGAGGGCCACGCGGATCTTGGCGTCGAGCTCTTCGAGGCTGTAGGAGACCCGGTCGCTGTCCGGCGTCGCGAGCGTCACGCCGAGGGCCATGCCGCGGGGGATGATCGAGACCTTGCGGACGGGGTCGGCGGCCGGCGTCAGCATTCCTACGAGGGCATGCCCGGACTCGTGGTAGGCGATCCGCTCGCGGTCGTTCGCCGACAGCACGATGCCGCGCGGCGCGCCGAGCAGGATCTTCTCGAGTGAGTCGGTGAAGTCGGCCATCTCGACCTTGTCCTCGTCGCGGCGGGCCGCCAGCAGGGCCGCCTCGTTGGCGAGGTTCGCGAGATCGGCTCCGACCATCCCCGGCGTGCTCGAGGCGAGCTGCTCGAGGTCGACGTCGTCGCCGAGCGGCATCGAACGCGTGTGTACCTTGAGGATCGCCGCACGTCCCTGGCGGTCGGGCGGCTGGACGGCGACGCGGCGGTCGAAGCGGCCGGCGCGCAGCAGGGCAGGATCGAGGATGTCGGGACGGTTGGTCGCGGCCAGCACGACTACCGCCTCGGATGATTCGAAGCCGTCGAGTTCGGTGAGGATCTGGTCGAGCGTCTGCTCGCGCTCGTCGTTGGCGCCGCTGATCGCCGCGGAGCCCTGCCGGGAGCGGCCGATCGCGTCGATCTCGTCGATGAAGATGATGCTGGGCGCGGCCTCCTTCGCCTTCGTGAACAGGTCCCGCACGCGTGAGGCGCCGACGCCGACGATCGCCTCGATGAACTCGGCGGCGGAGATCGAGAAGAAGGCAGCGTGAGCCTCGCCGGCGACGGCGCGGGCAAGCAGGGTCTTGCCGGTGCCGGGCGCCCCCGAGAGCAGCACGCCGTGCGGCATGCGGCCGCCGAGCCGGCTATAGCGCTCCGGATTTCGGAGGAAGTCGACGATCTCCGAGAGTTCTTTCTTGGCCTCGTCGATGCCGGCGACATCGTCGAAGGTCACGCGGATCGTCTGCGGATCGATGCGGCGCGCCTGCGAACGGCCGAAGTTCCCGAGCCCACCCAAGCCGCCGCCCGCGCCTTTCGCGGCTCGCCGGGCGAGCAGCACGAACAAGCCGACGATCAACAGCGTCGGGCCGAACCCGAGCAGGATCTCAGCCCCCAGCGAGGTGCTCGTGCTCGTGGACTTGGCGTTGAGCACGACACCCTTTTCCTGCAGCAGCGCCGAGAGCTGGCTGCCGTTCCAGAAGCTCGGCACCTGGGTCGCGAACAGCTTCGTCGGAGTGGCTTTCGGCTTCGACGGCGGATAGATGTGCTTCTGCTTGAAGGTCCCCTGGATCGTGTCGCCCTTGGAGGAGATCGCGCGCACGTCGCCCGCTTTGACCTGTTCCAGGAAGTACGGGCTGAACGGCACCGTCACCCGCTGTTCGCCGCTGCTCGGCTGGAACGCCAGCACCGAGATCCAGTTCAGCGCGATCAGCGCCAGAACGAACCACAGGAAGCCGGGGCGCCGGTGGGCCGGTTTCTGGGCCGGCTGCTCGGGCATGCCACGCCCGTCGGGGGCCGGCGCGACGTGCCAGCCGCGCTTGTCGCGCGGCAGCCGCGGACGCCCGTCGCTGCGCGCCGCCCCCTGCGGATCTGGCTCGTCTGCCACGAGCCCATCCTAGGTCACCGCCGTGTTTTGCGCGAAGATCGTGTCGTGGCCAAGCCCGAGCACCTCAGTCGCAGCGGCTACGAGAAGGAGCTGCTGCGGCTGCAGACCGAGCTGGTCTACATGCAGGAGTGGCTCGTCGCCGAGGGACGGCGCCTGGTGGTGCTGTTCGAGGGCCGGGACACGGCGGGCAAGGACGGCGTGATCAAGCGCATCACGGAGTTCTTGAACCCGCGCACCTGCCGTGTCGCGGCGCTGCCCGCGCCGAACGAGAGGGAGCGCAGCCAGTGGTACTTCGCGCGCTACGCAGCCCAGCTCCCGTCGGCCGGGGAGATCGTGCTGTTCAACCGCAGCTGGTACAACCGCGCGGGCGTGGAGCACGTGATGGGCTTTTGCACGCCGGCCGAGTACGACGAGTTCCTCCGCTTCTGCCCCAAGTTCGAGCGTTCTCTGCAGATTGAAGGCATCCACCTCGTCAAGTACTGGCTGTCGGTCAGCGACGAGGAGCAGGAGCGCCGCTTCGAGAAGCGCCTGACGGACCCGCGCAAGCGCTGGAAGTTCAGCCCGGTGGACCTGCAGTCGCGCGCCCGCTGGGTCGACTACGCCGAAGCGAAGGACCGGATGTTCGCGCGCACCGACAGCGACCACAGCCCCTGGTACGTGGTCGAGGCCGACGACAAGCGCACCGCCCGCCTGAACCTGATCAGCCATCTGCTTTCGCTCGTGCCCTACGGTCAGCTTCCGCCCCCAGGGCGGGTGAAGCTGCCCGCTCGCCAGGAGCGCCCCTACCGGCGTCCGCCACGCGACACCGAACGACACGTACCGGAGCGCTACGACGTGCACTGACCGGGGCGGCGGTTGAGCGGGGTAGGGTGGCCGGTGATGGAGCACCGATTCGACGGTCCCCGCTACACGGTGGGGATCGAGGAGGAGCTGATGATCCTCGACGCCTCCTCGCTCGACCTGGCGAATGCGATCGACGAGATCGTCGGCGAGGAGCCAGCAGCCGGGCAGATCAAGCCCGAGCTGCTCGAGTCGGTGCTGGAGATCGCGACGACGCCCTGCGCGAACATCTCCCAGGCCGGCTCCGAGCTGCGCGCGCTGCGCACGCTTGCGGCCGAGCGGGCGGCGGCGCACGAGCTGCGGATCGGCGCCTCCGGGACGCACCCGTTCGCGCGCTGGGAGGACCAGCGCGTCGTCAGCGACGACCGTTACCGCAGCCTGATCCGCTCGCTGGGCTTCGTGGCCCGCCAGGAGGTGGTGTTCGGGATGCACGTGCACGTCGGCATGGGCGGCGCCGAGGAGACGATCCACGTCGCCAACAACCTCCGTCCCTACGTGCCGCTGCTGATCGGACTGGCAGCGAACTCACCGCTGTGGCGGGGCGAGCCGACCGGGCTGATGTCGAGCCGAGTGCCGATCTTCCGGGCCTTCCCCCGCGTGGGACTGCCGCCGCGCTTCGCCGACTGGGCCGACTTCGTGGCTCGCGTCGAGGTGCTGGTCGAGGGCGGCGTGATCGAGGACTACACCTATCTCTGGTACGACGTCCGGCCCCACCCCCGGCTCGGCACGATCGAGATACGGGCGATGGACTCCCAGACGCGACTCGAGCACACACTTGCGCTCGCGGCACTCGTGCTGTCGCTCGTCAAGCGCCTCACCGAGGAGTACCAGGCGGGCTCGGAGATGGTCGACCCCGCCTGGGAGCTGCTCGACGAGAACCGCTGGCTGGCGGCGCGCCACGGGCTCGAGGCGGAGCTCCTGGATCACGCCGGAGGCGGACGCCGTGGCATCCGCGAGATCACCTACGAGCTGCTCGAGGAGCTGCACCCGCACGCGCGCGAGCTGGGCTGCGCCGATCAGCTCGGTGAAGTCGAGGACCTGCTGCGAGCGGGCAACGGGGCGCTTCGCCAGCAGATGGTCTTCGAGGCCAATCGCGACCTGCGCGAGCTGATGCGGGAGATCGTCGAGCGGACCGCCCCCGAGGCCGGCTGATCGTTCGGTGGCGGCCCCCTTCGTCCACGAGCTCCGCGTCCGCTACGGCGAGTGCGATCCGCAGGGGATCGTGTTCAACGCCAACTACCTCTTGTACTTCGACGTGGCCTTCACCGAGCTCTGGCGGGAGGCGGTGGGCCCTTGGCAGGAGATGGTCGGGCGCGGGATCGACGCGGTGGTCGCGCGCGCCGAGATCGACTTTCGCGCCCCTGCACGCTACGACGACGTGCTTGCGCTCACCGCCCAGGTCGTGCGCCTGGGACGCACCGCGATCACCACCGAGATCGACGCGATGCGCGGAACCGAGCTGCTGGTGGCGATGCGGCTGCGACATGTGTGCGTGTCGAGAGACACCTGGGCCAAGACCGACGTGCCGGGCTGGGTCCGCGAGGGGCTGCTCCGGTTTGCCGCCGAGGGAGCCGAGGAGGCGGCTTGAAGGCCGCGCCTCTCGGGCCACGATCAACCGCCGCGCGGCCCGTCGAGGACGCTCTCACGGCTCCCAGCAGACTCTAAGCTTTCCCCCAGGCTTCCCCCACCGCAGGGGGCGATGCTGTCCGGCATGAACACTGCACTAGCCAGGAGGAGCACAGTGACCGAGACCGACCGGCCCGCGGGGGGAACGCCCGACGGAGCATCGGGGAGCCGCATCCTCGTCGTCGACGACGAGCCGAACATCGTCGAGGTGGTCTCGATGGCGTTGCGCTACCAAGGCTTCGAGGTCGAGACCGCCTCCACGGGTCGTGAGGCGATCGCGACCGTCACGCGCTTCAAACCCCACCTGATGGTGCTCGACGTGATGCTTCCCGACATCGAAGGCTTCGACGTCGCCGGCCGCCTCGGTGCGCAACGCGCCGGCGTGCCGATCATCTTCCTCACCGCACGTGACTCGACCGAGGACAAGGTCCGCGGGCTCAGCGGCGGCGGCGACGACTACATGACGAAGCCGTTCAGCCTCGAGGAGCTCGTCGCCCGGATCCGCACGATCCTGCGACGCACCGGACAGGCGGCGGCGGAGTCGGGCCGTCTCACCTTCGCCGACCTCGAGCTCGACGAGGAGTCCCACGAGGTGCTCCGCGGGGGCGAGCCGATCGAACTGACCGCGACGGAGTTCAGGCTGCTGCGCTACCTGATGCTGAACCCCCGCCGCGTGATGACCCGCGCGCAGCTGCTCGACCACGTCTGGGACTACGACTTCGGCGGCGACGGGCGCGTGCTCGAGACCTACGTCAGCTACCTGCGCAAGAAGCTCGACGCGCATGGGCCGTCGCTGATCAGGACCGTGCGCGGCGTCGGCTACGGTCTGCAGGCGCCGCGGAGCTAGATGTCATCGCTGCGGGCCCGTGTGCTGGCGAGCGTGCTCGTGCTGGCCGCCGCGGGCATGGTCGCGCTCGGAGCCGTCACGTATGCCGAGCAGAGCTCGTTCCTGCAGTCGCGCGCCGATCAACAGGCCCGCGCGGCAGTCAATGCGATGTCGTTCCTGCTCGACAAAGCGGGCTTCGTGCCGAGTGAGGACGGCGAACAGCCGCCGGAACCACCCAACGGCGACGGGGGCGGTCGCGGAGGGAGGCCTGGCGCGGGGGGCCAGCCGAACCTTCCGCCGGGCACGTTCGGGCAGCGACGCGACGCCTCCGGAACGCCGATCGGCCATCCCCTGCAGATCAAATACAGCACGAGCGAATCGGCGCCGGCCGAACCTCGGCTGCCGGCGCAGTTGAAGAGCGGCAGCTACACGACGGTCGGCTCGGTCGGCTCCTCGGGCCTGCATTACCGCGTCTACGCGCAGAAGGATCCCGAGGACACAGGGGTGACGCTCGTCGCGGTACCCCTCAACGACGTCGAACAGACGTTGCATCGCCTGCTGCTGGTCGAGGCGCTCGTGATCGGCGGCGTGCTGCTCGCGCTCGGGCTTTCGGCCTACTTCGTCGTCCGTCTCGGGCTGCGACCCCTTAGCCGCATCGAGGTGACCGCCGGGCAGATCGCCGCCGGGGACCTCTCCCGCCGCGTCAGCCCTGCGACGCCCAAGACGGAGGTCGGACGCCTCGGGCTCGCGCTCAACGCGATGCTCGAGCGCCTCGAGCAGGCCTTCGCCGCGAGGACCGCCAGCGAAGAGAGGCTGCGCCAGTTCCTCGCCGACGCCTCACACGAGCTGCGCACGCCACTCGCCTCGATCCGCGGCTACGCCGAGCTGTTCCGGATGGGCGCCACACGCGACGCCGCCGGCAACGAGCGGGCGATGCGCCGGATCGAGGAAGAGTCCGCGCGGATGGGCGTGCTCGTGGAGGACCTGCTCACGCTCGCGCGGCTCGACGAGGAGCCGGAGCGATACCGCGAGCCGGTCGACGTCGCCGCGCTCGCGAGCGATGCGGTGCAGGACGCCCGCGCCCGCGCTCCCCGGCGCGAGATCGCTCTGCACACCGACGGTGCCGCGACCCTGCGCGGCGACCCCCTGCAGCTGCGCCAGATCCTCACCAACCTGCTCGGCAACGCCCTGGCCCACACGCCCGACGGCACCCCCGTGGAGGTCGGGGTCACGAGCGTCGACGGCGAGCTGAGGATCACGGTCCGCGACCATGGGCCAGGCATCCCGGCCGAGGCCCGCGCACATCTGTTCGAGCGCTTCTGGCGCCGCGAGCCTGGCCGCGAACGCGGCAGGGCCGGCTCGGGACTCGGCCTCGCGATCGTGCAGGGCATCGTCGCCGCCCACCACGGCCGGATCACGGTCGGCGAGACCCCCGGCGGCGGCGCGGAGTTCCTCGTCGTCCTACCGGTCTCCCAGACCAGCCCGGTCCCGCAGCAGCCAGCCTGACCCTCGGTCACCGCTCAGCGGAAGCTCAGCGGCCTCACAGCATGCGGCGCTTGGATGACTGTCGTGAGCGTCACGATCGCCTCCAGCACGACCAGCGCCGGGCCGCACCTGTTCTGGCTCGCGAGCCGCGCCGCCGGGATCGCCGCTCTGATCCTCTCCAGCGTCAGCGTCTGCGTGGGACTGCTGATGAGCGGCTCGCTGCGCAAACGGCTCGGCGGCGACCTGCGCGTCCTGCACGAGGCGCTTTCGCTGGCGACGCTCGCGGCGCTCGCGGTCCACGGCCTGACGCTGCTGGGCGACGGCTACTTGAAACCGACCCTCGCCGACGTGTCGCTGCCGTTCGTAAGCGGCTACAAGACGCTCTGGACGAGCACCGGCATCGTCGCATTCTGGGCGCTCGCGCTGCTCGGGCTTTCCTATTACGCACGCACGCGCATCGGCGTCCAGCGCTGGCGTCGGCTTCACAGGTTCGCCGCGCTGGCGTGGGTGCTCGGCATCGTGCACAGCCTCGGTGAGGGCACGGATGCCGGCCAGACCTGGTTCCTGGCGATGACGGCGATCGTCGTCCTGCCGGCGCTGCTGCTGCTGGCGAGCGTCCGGCTCACATCCCGCAAACCGGCCGCGCCGCGCGCGCGGCCCCTGCCAAGAACGGAGTGAACATGCCCTCACGAGACTCGATACCCGGCCCGGAAGGCGGCCTGTCGCCGCGAAGTGAGCAGATGGGCGCGCGGGCGATCGGCGCCGCGCGGCGCGAGGCGATGCGCCGCCGCGCGGTGCGCATCCGCAAGTCCGTCGCGGCCGTCGCAGCGGCGCTGTTCGCCGCCGCCTTCCTCGGCATCTACGTCCAGCTCGCCTCCGGCCACGACCCGGCGCTCGGCGCCGCGAGCAAACGCACCACGACCAGCAGCCTCAGCTCCGGCGTGACCTCGTCCGCCAAATCCGCCGAATCGGCCGAATCGAGCGGCTCGGGCGAAAGCTCCTCCGCGAGCTCGAACGAAGCAGCCTCGAGCGAAACGAGCAGCGGCGAATCGGGTTCGTCTTCTTCCTCTTCTCCTTCTTCCTCTTCTTCTTCTTCCTCCTCATCCTCGGAAACCGAATCGACGAGCCCGTCATCGGTCACCACGTCGCAGTCATGAGCAGCGCAGAGAGCATCGAGCGCTTCGACTGCTTCGGCGGCTCGTGCGCCGTGATCGTGGCCGGCGACGGCCCGAGCCGGTCTGCCGCACGGGCGGTGGCGAGCGCCCGTGCGCAGCTGCTCGAGTGGCACGGCCGGTTCTCCCGCTTCCTCGAAGGCAGCGAGCTGTCCCGCCTGAACGGCGATCCGCGCGACCGGGTGCCGGTGAGTCCGCTGATGGCCTACCTCGCGGCAACGGCCCACCACGCCGGTGCGCTCACGGGGGGCCTCGTCGACGCGACGCTGCTCGGCGAGCTGCGCGAGGTGGGCTACGACTCCGAGCCACCGCCGCGCCTGCCGCTCGCGGAGGCACTCGCGCTGGCGCCGCCGCGGCGCCCCGCCGGCGCCTCACCGCGGCGCGGCTGGCGGTCATTGCGGGCAGATACGCGCAGCGGGTCGGTCCTGCGCCCGCCGGGCCTCCAGCTCGACGGTGGCGGGCTCGCGAAGGGTCTGTTCGCGGACGTGCTGGCCGAGACGCTGGGTGGTCACGCGAGCTTCGCGGTGGACTGCGGCGGCGATCTGGCGCTCGGCGGCACGGACGGCGTGGCGCGGGAGATCGAGGTACAGAGCCCCTTCGACGGCAGCACCATCCACAGCTTCGAGCTGGCACGTACGGGCGTCGCCACGAGCGGGATCGGACGCCGCGCCTGGCTCTGCGACGATGGCCGGCCGGCTCATCACCTGCTCGATCCTGCCACGGGGCGTCCGGCGTACACGGGCGTCGTGCAG
>DASWFM010000272.1:0-4392 GCA_036394235.1 Solirubrobacteraceae bacterium
GGACGCGCGCCGGGGGCTCGAACCGCCTGCAGCGACGAGCACGATGATCAACGCCACCACGCCGAGGCCGACAGCGGAGAGCCCGATTACGGCGCGCGTCCGTCCCATCGCCTTACACGTTTCCGTCGCCGTCGCTCGGGCCGCCGTTGTTGTCGGAGTCGCCATCGCCGCCGCCGTTCTGCGGGATCCCGCTTTCGGCCGGAGGTTCTGCCTTCGGCGCCGGCGCGGGCGCGGGCTTGGGCGCGGGCGCGGGCTTGGGCTGGGCCGGTTCGCTCGCGGGCTTGGGCGCGGGCGCCGGGGCTTTAGGCGCGCTCGCCGGAGCGGCCGGGCTCGGCCGAGAGGGGGTCGTCGAGCTCGCGTGATGCCCGGCCTGGTCGCCCGCGACGTTCACGGTGAACCAGGAGCCGCCGAAGGCCGTCGAACCCTGCCCGTTCGTTTCACCGGCGTGCTGATCCTGCACGAACCGGTACAGCGGGTGGCCGTTGTAGGTGACCTGGGTCGTGCCGTCAGCCCGCTTGGTCGTTCCCAGGAGGGCCGCCTTTGCACCCGATGCAGCCGTTGCCGCCCCGGTGCTCAGGAGCGGCGGCCATGCAGCGGCGCAGGGACCACTGCAGGTGCTCGTGTTAGCGGAGTCGCGGGTGAACAGGTAGAGGGTGCGGCCCTGCGAGTCGACAAGGATGGTTCCGAGCGCCGTTTTCGCGGTACCGATACTGGTCGCGGGCGTGGATGCCGTCTTCGCCGGCGTCGTGGACGCCGTCGCGCCGCCGCCGCCACCGCACGCGGCAATCGCCACAGGTGCGAGCGCAAGCGCTGCCGAACCGGCGAGGAGCGCTATCGGTCTGGAAGGGTTGAGCATCTTGACTCCTTTGCGTCGGGAGATGAGCCTCGGGCCCCGCCACCAGCGACGCCGGGCATAAATAGACGATCCCAATGTTGGACGCGCCGCTTGCGTTTGTCGTCGGCTCCCGGGCGACTCTTTCTCCTGCCTCAGCCGGTGCGGTGATGGTCCCTCCGTGTACCGCGCAGGGTGTACGCGTGGGGCGCGCGTGAGCTGGGCGGTATACGAAAAAGAGTCCTCCGCCGGCCGACGACAGCCACGATGCCCAGCGGGAACATCCAGTGACCGTGGGCTCCCCGCCTGGCGGACCTGTCCCCGACGAAGGGAGCGAGCATGGCTCGCAACAGATCAAGATCAATCGGCGTCCTGGGCGCCGGCGTGCTCGCCGTGCTGGCGGCCGTTGCCGCGGGCTGCGGCGGCGGCGGTGCAACCGCGGCCTCGTCAGCGCCTCCGAAGACGGCGAGCGGTCAGGCGGCCACCGTAGGTATCTCGAACACCGGCATCGGCCAGATCCTCGTCAACTCAGGAGGCCACACCCTGTATCTGTTCAAGGCGGACCAGGGCACCAAAAGCGCGTGCACGGGCCCGTGCGCCGGCGCATGGCCGCCGCTGCTCGTGAAAGGCAAGCCGACGCTCGGCAAGAACATCCAGGCCTCGCTCGTGGGGACCGCCACACGCGCGGAAGGGACGACACAGCTCACCTACAACGGCCACCCGCTGTACCTGTTCGCACAGGATCAGACAGCCGGCGAAACCAACGGACAGGGTGTGTCCGCCTTCGGCGCCTCCTGGTTCGCGTTGAACTCGGCTGGAAACCAGGTCACCGCAAAGCCGTCCGGCTGGAGCACCGGCGGGCGTGGCGGCCTTGGCTACTAGAGCTCCAGAGCAACCACAGCCTCGCCC
Organism: Solirubrobacteraceae bacterium; assembly: GCA_036394235.1. GTDB lineage: Bacteria > Actinomycetota > Thermoleophilia > Solirubrobacterales > Solirubrobacteraceae > Palsa-744. The sequence continues at coordinate 1,742 of DASWFM010000272.1, forward strand.
GCCCCGAATCGGTCCGGGCGAGTCCGCGGCGATTGATCGCCTCCGCAAGTTGACCCTGATCTTGCCCGCACTGGCGCAGGAGGCAGCGGCGGCTCGACGGGATGCGGCTCGTTTGCGGGTCGAGAACGCGCGGCTCTTGAATCGACTCGCTCGGCTCGAGCGCTCGCCACGGGACCCTTAACAGCCAAGCCCAGCAACGGACTCGAACCGTTGACCCCTTCCTTACCATGGAAGTGCTCTACCAACTGAGCTAGCTGGGCGGGACGGCAGACTCTAGCGCGCCCCGCGAACCCGTTTCGGTGCATATCGGCCGCCCCCGGCGGCGTGGGTCAGGCGATGCCGTCGAGCAGCTGCGAGGGAGAGTTCAGGTCGAGCCCCCGCGAGATGATCACGATCGTCTCCAGGCGAGGCGAGCGCTTGCAGCGCTCCAGCAGGCTGATCTCCGTGCGGTGCAGGCCACAGAGTGAGGCGAGCGCCTCCTGGGAGAGGCCCGCGGCGAGGCGGTGCTGTCGCAGGTTGCTCGCGAACTGCTCGCGAATGCCGTCCATCGATGGCACTGTCGCGTCGCGCGGACGAAAGGTCTACAGACAAAAGTCTGCGGATTCTTCGGATCAATCGAATGCGGGCAAGGGCGCCCCGGCCTGGCTCCAGCAGCTGCGCAGTGGGTTCAGGCCGGGTCGTCTGCGGGCGTGACGGTGCTGACAGGCAGACCGAGCCCGGTGACCTTGCTGGGCAGGTCGAGGCGAAGCCAGCGCGAGACTTTCGAGGGCAGGGTGGAGATGATCACCTCGTCGAAGCCGCGGAGGTTGATCGCGTCCTGGATCGCCGCGGAGGGGTCGGCGTCGCCGACCATCCCCTCGACCTGCGAGCCGGCCGCCTCGCTCAGCTTCGGCAGGGCACGGTCGAGCACCGACTGGGCCTCGTTCGTGTCGAGGTCCTCGGGGTCGACAGCTTTGTGGAGCCCATGGGCGGGGTTCGGGACGAGCAGCGTGAACTTCGCAGGTCCGCGTGCGGCGCGCTCGCGGACGGCGTCGAGCAGCGGCTGGGTCGCGGCGGTCTTGTGAGCTACGACGAGAACCCTCTGCGGCGTCTGTGCGGACTCCATGATCGGCACTCTCCTCGCTCGTTGTCAGTCCGGGCCCGCCGCCGGCGGCGGATGACTGCATCTTCTACCCAATCAGGCCCTTCGCGTGCAAAACCGCTCGCGCGGCTACGCTGGCGCGGTGCGCGTGGAGATCGGCCCTGACGCCGTGAAGGTGAGGCTCGCCCTGTGGCAGAAGGTGCTCGGGCTGATGCGCGACATGATCGTGCCGTTGCGGGATATCGAAGGCGCCGAGGTCGTCGAGGACGCGACCGGCGTGGCCATGCGGGCGGGCATCAAGGTGGGACTTCGCATTCCCTCCCTCTACTACGCGGCGCGCACGCTGCGCCTCGACGAAGCCTTCATCGTGCGTCGCGGGACGCCCGCCGTGTCGATCTCGATCGGCGGCGAGGGACATCTGCGCAGAGCTCTCCTGAGCACGTCCGAGGCCTCTGAGCTCGCGGCCCGGATCGAAGCGGCACGGGCCGGGTCGCCCGGTTCCTAGCCTGCGGCTTCGGCCTTGCGCAGGCCGCTCAGCATCCACACCCCGAACAGCACGATCAGGCCGGCCGCGGCGAGGAAGGCCAGCCCCGTGTGGTCGTGCACGCCGGAGATGAGTCCCCGGCCGGCCTCCAGGAAGGCCGTCGCCGGGTTTATCTGTGCGACGCCGTGGATCCACCCTTTGAGGAAGGAGATCGGCACGTAGACCGGCGCCAGGAACAGCAGCAGGAAGACCGGCGTCTGCATCAGCGGCCCCGCTTGGATCGAGCGGAACCGGAACGCGACCCCCGCCGCCCAGCCGTAGCCGACGAGCACGAGCAGCGCGGCCAGGCCGTAGAGCCCGAAGATGTCGACCCCGTCGCCGGTGATGCGCATGCCGGCCAGCAGCGCGACCCCCGTGATCAGCGCCAGCGTGAGCGCGGCGCGTGACAGTGCAACGAGTGCGTAGCCCAGCGCGATGCCCCGCCGGTCCTCGGCGGCGAGCAGCAGCCGGCGAGCGAAGCCGCTCTCGAAGTCATAAGCGAGCGTGAAGCCCGTGAACAGCCCGGCAAACGTCGCCGACTGACAGAGCACGAAGACGAACTGGAAGGCCGTATAGCCGGCCGGGAAGCGGAAGCCGGGGATCGAGCCGAGCGCCGACAGGCCGCCCGCGAAGCTCGCGAGGAACACCAGCGGGAAGATCAGCGACGGCACGAACAGGTCGGGCCGTCGCACGTACGTGTGAAGGCTGCGCCACGCGATCGCGAGGGCGACGCGCCAGATCGAGCCAGCGCGGAGCTGCGTCATGTTCGCTGCAGCCTCCCGCGTAGGGCGAACGTGACGGCCAACAGCGAAACCGCGGTGAGGCCGGCCCCTACCGCGAAGCCGCGCAACAGCGCGGTGGCGTCCCAGCCGGAGATGTAGAGGCTGCGAAAGCCCTCGATCAGGTAGGAGATCGGGTTCCAGGTTGCGACAGTGTGGAACCAGCCGGTCTTCAGGAGGTTCCGCGGCAGGTTGCTCGAGGACAGGAAGATGAAGACGAAGAAGAGGGGGAAGAGTCCCTGGACCGCCTCGCCGGATCCCGTCTGCA
>DASWFM010000273.1:0-2732 GCA_036394235.1 Solirubrobacteraceae bacterium
GATTCCGTCACCTGGGAGGGCCGGCACTTCGGGCTTCGCCTGCGCCAGGGCTCGACGATCACACGTTTCGAACCGCCGCACGTCTTCGTTGACGAGGGCACGAGGGGTCCGCTCGGCAGCTTCCGCCACGTCCATCAATTCGTCCCCGAGCACGGCGCGACACTGATGGTCGACACCTTCGAATACGAGCTTCCTCTTAGCCTTGGCGGCCGCTTCGCAGATCGCCTCGTCGTGGAACGACACATGCGGCGATTGCTGACCGATCGCGCCGCCTACGTCAAGCAGCAGGCCGAAGCGGGAGGTTAAGCCGTGGCGGCCTGCAGGCCGGCGCCGCGGGCTTCCGCCAGCTGGCGTTCGAGCTTCGGAGCGGTCGCGTACCCATAGTTGACGTTGAGCGCGCGGCCCTCTGGCGACATCACGACCGTGGTCGGAAGGGTGTACACGTGGAAGCGGTCGGCCAGCAGCCGGTCGGCGATCGCGTCGACCTTGTCGATGCGCACCGCGCCCAGTTTCGCGAGCGCGGGCTCCTGGTGCGTGCGGCACACGGTGCAGCCCTCGCCGGTGAAGTAAAGGATGTAGGGGTCGCTCGCAGGCGCCGCCACCGCACCGAGGGTCTTCACTCGGGCGCGCCGCGCACGAAAGACCTCCAGGCAGGCGGCGGCGAGCACGACTACGCCCACCACCGCCAGCGCCCAGAGTTGTGCGCTCATGAAGCTCTGATCAGCCCCCGCTTGCCAAGCTGGAAGTAGATCTGGCAGCCCAGGCAGTACCCGAACGCCAGGTTGACGAACGCCAGCACCGCGACGAGAAGCGCCAGCGCCAGCCCAATCACCGTCACCGGCAGCAGGAACGCAGAAGCCACCACGAGGAAAACCCCGCCCAGGCCCTGTGCGAAGTTGTGAGGCTCGGGGCGGTCCTGGACCGGCCGCGGCTTGACGATTCCGCGCGGCTTGAGGACCTTGAAGTAAAGCTGCTTGAACAGCGCGTACTGCGGAGCAAACGTGCCGACGAGCAGCACGATCGCAAGCAGCGGGATCAAAACCAGAGCCGGCCGGTAAAACGCGCTGCCGATGAACGCCACCAGCACGGTCGCGATGATGCCGGTCTGGTTGACCTTTAGCGCCGAGTGGTCGACGACTTGCGTGGCCATTCTTACTTCTCGATCGGGGCCTTGATCGAGCTGCCCCACTCCGTCCACGAGCCGTCGTAGTTGCGGACGTCGGGGTAGCCGAGAAGCTCCTTCAAAACGAACCACGTGTGCGCGGAGCGCTCGCCGATACGGCAGTAGGCGATGACCTCTTTGTTGGAGGTGATGCCCTTGTCGCCGTAGATCGCCTTCAGCTCCTCGATGCTCTTGAAGCTGCCGTCGTCCGGATTGACCGCGGTGCCCCACGGGATGCTGACCGCCGTCGGGATATGGCCGCCGCGCTGCGCCCCTTCCTGCGGCAGGTTCTCCGGCGCGAGCAGCTCACCCGAGTACTCCTTGGGCGAGCGCACGTCCACCAGGCCGGCCTTGCCGAGCCTGGACTCCACGTGGCTGCGGTATGCGCGGATGTCTTCCTTCGGCGAACCGTGGAAGTTGTAGTCGGTGTTGGGGAAGCTCGGGACGTCCGTGCTGTACTCGCGTCCTTCCTTCTCCCACTTGACGCGGCCGCCGTCGATCAGCGCGACCTTGTCGTGGCCGTAGTACTTCAACGCCCAGTACGCGTAGGCCGCGAACCAGTTGTTGTTGTCGCCGTAGAGAAGGATCGTCGTGTCTGGGGTGACGCCGCTCTGTCCGAGCAGGTTGGCAAGCGCCTCCTTGCTGGCGATGTCGCGGTTCAGCTGGTCCTGGAGGTGCTTCCGCCAGTTCCAGCCCACGGCGCCTTCGATGTGTCCCTTGTCGTAGGCGGACGGGTCTACGTCCACCTCGATGATGCGAAGTCCCTTTTCCTTTCCATGCTCGGCCACCCACTCGGTGGTGACCAGAACCTTGGTTGTCGTCGATGAGCTCAATTCCAAACCTCCCTAAAAATGCAAATGACAAACGAACCGATGAGAGACGAACGGCGGTCGAATGGGCGCGCCCTAAGGGCGCGAGCAGACGGCCGGGCTAGCTACAGAAGCAGGCCGGTATGTGAACCAGGCGCTGGGCAGGCCACGTAAGGTCCCGCATAGACACGTCATCTTATGACAACAGGTGACGGCCGGTCGCGATTCCCGGGATGATTGATCGCTAATGCGAATCGATCTCATTAAATACCAGGCGCTCGGCAACGACTACCTGGTCCTGGACCTCCCCGCCGCCCTCGACCAGGTGGTCGAGCTCCTACCCGAGATCTGCGACCGCCACCGGGGCCTCGGCTCGGACGGCCTGCTGGCCTTCGACTCGAAGGCGATGACCGTGCGCATCTTCAACCCCGACCGTTCTGAAGCCCAAAAGAGCGGCAACGGCCTGCGCATCGCGGCCGCCCATGCCGTCCTCGAGCACGGGGCGGGCGAACGTTTCGAGCTGCGCACGCCCGGCGGGCCGAACCCGGTATGGATCATCAATCGGGATGGCCCCCAGGTCACAAGCGAGGTCGACATCGGCCGCCCCTCGTTTCGCGCGGCCGACCTCCCGGCCCTGTTCGACGGCGAGCCGGACAGGGTTCATCTCGACACCCCGGCCGGCTCCGTCGAGGCGATGCTCGTCTCGGTCGGCAACCCCCACTGCGTCGTGTTCGGCGAGCCGGTCACCATGGAGCGCTGCC
>DASWFM010000274.1:0-2689 GCA_036394235.1 Solirubrobacteraceae bacterium
ACCGCGGCGAGCACCATGTCGCGGGCATCCTCGGGCTCCAGCACCGCGGCATCGCCGGCTTCCCTCAGGATCTCCCTCACCAGCCAGTCGACGCCGGCGAAGCTCAGCTCGACGACCACGGCGCCGTCGGCCCGCTCCTCGACCACGCGGCGCGCCTCCCGCGCCCAGCGGGCGCGGTCGGGGGAGACCCACACCCGGGCCGTTCGCGAGGCCTCGACCTCGCCGGTCCGCAGCCATCCGTCGACCTCCGCCGCGGGGTCGACCTCGGGGCGGTGGCGGAAGCGCTCGTCGCTGACGTGGGCGCTCTTGATCCGGTCCAGGCGGAAGTGGCGCACCCCGTCGCGCTCGGGGTCGAAGCTCGCGACGTACCAGCCCTCACGCCCGTTCGTCAGCGCATACGGCTCGACCTTGCGCACCGACAGCTCGTCCTCGTTCTGCTTGAAGTACTCGAGCTCGATCAGCCTGTGCCCGGTGATCGCCTTGGAGATCGTACGGGCGACGTCCGAGTCGTCCCCCGCGGAGGTCGCGACCTGCAGGCCCTGCTCCATCGGATCCTCGCCGAGCGCGGCGACGATCTTCTCCCGAGCCGAGGTCAGCGATCCCTCGGGGATGTGCTCGCCGATCAGGTCGATCGCCGCCACCAGCGCCTTGGCCTCGACCGGCAACAGCCGGGCAGGACGGTCGAAGTTGTCGCTGTAGGGCTCGGGGTCGACTTCGATCTCGCCCTCCTCCTCCTTGATCTCGGCGTAGAGCACGTAGGAGCCGCCCCCGAAGTTGACGACGTTGAGGACGTTGACGTCCTCGCGCAGCTCCTCCTCGCTGATCTGCAGGCGCTCGCGGACGTCGGCGATCACGACGCGCTCACCGCGGCGGCCGGCGTCGATCAGGATGCTCGCGAGCGTGACGAGGCGCGCGAAGCGCTCCGGGCGGATCGCGGTGTCCGGCCGGCCATCCTCGCCGTCACCCTTGCGCGCGGGGCGCCGGACCGGCTCCTCATTGGCATCCGGGCGGCCCCGACGGCGGCGCGAGGCAGGCGGCTCCTCCTCGTGACGCTCGCGCAGCTGATCGAGACGGCGGTTCAGCTCGGCGGTGAGCTCCGGAGGGCCGAGCAGGCGCGCGTTGACGCCGAGGCCCAGCACCCAGGAGACGAGGCTGCGCGGACTCGAGTAGCCCGTCAGGAACAGCCGGTCGCCCTGCTCGAAGGGAATGCCCTCCTCGATCGCCTCATCCTCCTCGAGCTCGGACGGGTCGACGACACGGCCGTAGCGCCCGAAGTGGCGTTCGATCTGCCAGGCGATCCGCTCGGAGACGAGGATCCGTGCGACGCCCAGCTCGTCTCCGAGCTGCCAGTCGGCACGGTTGGCGTAGGCGCGCGGATCGAAGTCCTCGGGACGGTGGAAATCGTGCTCGGCCTTGGTCGCATAGGAGACCTTGCCGCGGATCCGCGTGAGACGGAAGACGCGGATCGCCTTGCGCTCGTGCGAGTTGCCCAGCAGGTAGAACTCGCCGCCCTGGAACAGCAGGTGGTAGGGGTCGACCTTGCGCGTGGAGACCTCGTCGCGACCCATCGTGTAGTAGTCGAAGACGATCGTCTTGTTGCGGAAGATCGCCGTCTCGACCTTCGCCAGGCGCGCCGACAGGTCGTGGCCGCCGGCCGAGGCGGTGATGCCGAGCGCCACGGAGCGCTGCTCGGGCGCGCGCAGCGGGCTGGGACGCCCCCAGGTGATCTGCTGCAGCGCCAGGCGCAGCGGCTCGGCGTAGGCGAATTCGCCGTCGAGCAGGCTCAGCGCCGTCTGCAGCGCCGCCAGCTCCTTGTCCGTGAAGGCGATTGCCGGCAGGTGGAAGTTCTCGGGCCGCAGGGAGTAGTTCTCCTGCTCGGCGGCCCCGTCGGCGGGGCGCTCGACGGTCAGCTGGATGCGGAGCGACTCGAGCTCGGAGCGGTCGGCGTAGAAGCGCCGCGCGAAGGCGTCCTCGTTCATGCCGCTGTAGCCCTCGACGTCCCGCCTGATCTCCAGCGCCGTTACGGGCCGGCGCTCGGCCATCAGGTAGGAGATCAGGGAGAGCTGGCGGATCAGCTTCTCGGTGTCCTTTGCCATCTGGCTCTGAAAGATAGAAGCCGGGGGCGAGGCGCGAGCACCGGCCGCAGGGGACCGCCCCGCTATTTGCGGGGTTTCAGGCCGCTTCGCGCTCGACGGCCGGGGGCCGCGCCGGCCCCGCTTCGCCCGGCGGGCGCTCCAGGAAGAACGCGCCGGAGCCGATCGCCCGGTCGAACGGCGACCAGCGCCGTCCCGGCGCCAGCTCCTTCTCGAGCCGATCGAAGCTGCCGAGCCGGCCGCCGAGGTTGTCGACCATGTGGACGAGCGTCGCCTCGCGCGTGCATGGCACGACCGGGCTGCCGTGCTCCAGGGAGCCGTGGTGCGAGAGGATGATGTGCCCCACCGCCTGCGCCAGCTCGGCGGGAAAGCCGTCGATCTCCTCGATCATGCGGCGGATCAGGTAGTAGCCGAGGGCGATCTCGCCGTGGAGGCGCCCGGCATCGCTGAGATCAATGCTCGCCCCCTCCGCGCTGTAGGCCTCGAGCTTGCCGATGTCGTGCAGCAGCGCTCCGGTCACAGCCACGTCGCGGTCGATTCCCCCGAACGTCGCGCTGATCGCGCTGACTGCCTGCGCGACGCCGAGGCAGTGCTCG
>DASWFM010000275.1:0-3532 GCA_036394235.1 Solirubrobacteraceae bacterium
TGCCGCCTGGACCCGCGCAACGAGCTCGCCGGGGCCGAAGGGCTTCGTGACGTAGTCATCGGCCCCGGCTTCGAGCGCCTCGATCTTGATCGCCTCCTCGCCGAGCGCGGACAGCACCACGATCGGCGCCTCGCTCCAGCGGCGCAGCTGCCGGCAGACCTCGATGCCGTGCATGTCCGGCAGCATCAGGTCGACGATCGCCGCGTGGGGGCCCGCCGCGGCCGCGCGGTCAAGCGCGTCCTCGCCGGTCTCGGTAACCAGGACCTCATAGCCCGCCTCCCGCAGCACGAGCCGCAGCGCCCGCTGGATCTGCGGGTCGTCGTCGCAGACGAGAATCCGCTCGCCGGCCATCAGCGGCGCCGTGGTCCCGTCGCGAATGACCCGCGCGCCGCGCCGTCGAGCAGCCCCCCCTCCTCCTGCTGGGCCGAGGGCTCACCGGGGGCGGCGTCCGCGTCCTGCGAGTCGCCGTACCGCGGAGCGTCGGCGAGCGGGAACTCGACGACGAAGCTCGTTCCCTGCCCCGGCGCCGACTCCACGCCGATGCGCCCCCCGTTGACCTCCACGAAGCCCCGTGCGATCGCCAGGCCGAGCCCGGATCCGAGGTGGAGCCGGCCGCCGTCGCCGCCGCGGTAGAAGGGCTCGAAGACCCGCTCGCGCTCCTCCGTGCCGATGCCGGGGCCCTGGTCGACGATGCGCACCCGCAGGCGCTCGCCGACGGCGCGGGCGCGAACCGACACGGGCTTGCCCGCGCAGAAGCGCGCAGCGTTCTCGAGCACGTTGACGAAGGCTCGCTCGAGCTGGGCGGGGTCGCCGTGCAGCGGGGGCAGGTCACGCTCGATCGACATCGCGAACTCGACCTGAGGCGCGCCGGTCTGCTGGACCGCCTCGTGGAGGACATCCTCGATCGAGCACCACCCGGCGCCCTGCTCGAGCCGGCCGGCCTGTAGCTGGGAGAGATCGAGGAGCTTCTCGATCAGCAGCCACAGCCTCGTCGCCGCGTCGACGACCACGTCGCGGACCTCGGCCACGGTCTCGCCGCTCGGCCCCCGTGGGTCGAGGGCGCCGGCAGCCGTGAGGATCGCGGTGACGGGTGTCCGCAGGTCGTGGGAGACGGAGCGCAGCAGGGCCGTCTTCATCTCGTCGCTGCGCCGCAGCGCATCGGTCTCGACGAGCTCGCCCTGCAGCGCCTCGCGGTGAAGCGCGGCGGCGAGGATCGAGCCGAGCGGCGGAGCTACACGGTCGCGCGCGCGGGCCAGGTCGGCGGCGCTGAGTGCGCCGGGCAGTTCGAGGGCGCCGACGGTCGTCTCGGCGGCGCTCAGCGCGAGCACGACCGCGCCGGCTCGGGGCGCCGACGGGCCGAGGCGGATCGCTGCCCAGTCGGCGCCCAGAGCCTCGGCCAGCCGCTCGGCCGCGGGCTCGAGGGCGTCCCTCAGGCGCTCCGCGCCGAGCAGCAACTGGGCCAGCTCGCTGGCCAGGTCCGCCTCCCGGCGGCGCTCCTCGAGCTCACGTGCCTGCGCTCGCGCAAGCTCCGCGACCAGGCCCACGGCGATCGCGACCGCCACGAACGCCGCCAGCCCGACCCAGTCGCGGCCATGGGCGAGCGTGAAGCGTCCTGTTGGCGGGAGGTGGAAGAAGTTGAAGGCGGCGGCGCTGAGAACCGCGGTGGCGACGCCGAAGCCAAGTCCCCAGAAGATCGAGACGACGACCACGGCGAGCAGGTAGACGACGCCCAGCGTCTGCGCCGGAGCGATGTGCCGCAGGGGATAGACGAGCAGCGTCGAGATCGTGACCGTGGCGAGCGAGACGACCACGCCGAGCGCGCGCGAGGGCCGCTCGGCGCGAAGCAACATCGGGGGAAGCGCGCGGGCACGCATCACCTGCCCAGCATGCCAGGAACGGCGGGGCTGGCCGCGGCGGCGCGCTCAGACCGGAACGGCGCTCCGCTCGCGCTCGGCATGTTCGGGTGGCTCGGTCTCGATGATCACCCGGCAGGGGCGCTTGGCGAGCAGGTAGGTGGCCGTGGGACCGATCCGCTGCTCGCCGCTCGGGGCGTGGATCGTCGACCAGTAGATGACGTCCGCGTGTACCCGTTCGGCCTGTTCGACCAGCGCCGCGCCGGGGTTGCGGGTCCGGATCAGGCCGGTGTGGATCTTGATGCCCGCGCGCCGTGCCTGGATGCGAGCGCTCTCCAGCGCCGAGCGGCCCGCGGCCTCCTCCTCCTCCATGCCTTCCTCGAGCGACAGCTGGCTGGGGACGGGCAGCACGAATACGGCGTAGACGACGCCTTCTTCGCCGATCAGCTTCGAGGCCGCGCCGAGCGCCTCCGCGCTGACGTCGCCGCCGAAGATCGGCACGAGCGCGGTGCGGTAGTCGAACTCGGCGAATTCGGCGGGACGCTCGGGCCGTGGCGCCTTCTGGGTCGTGGTCAGGTCGAGTCCCTGGCGGTGGCGGAAGCCGACGTACAGGAGCATCCCCAACGCGAGCCAGAAGAGGCCGGCGACGGCCACGTTTAGGTGCAGGATCGTGACGACCACGAACGCCAGGCCCGTGCCCAGGCCGCCGAGCACGGCGAACAGCGGCAGTTTCCGGCCGGCGATCCGCAACGTCCCCGGACCTCGGTAGGGCCGAGGCCGGTCCGGTTCCTTGATGCGCAGCCGGATCACCGAGATGTGGGCGATCGTGAACGACAGCATCGCCCCGAACGCGTACAGGTTGCCGAGGAATTCGGCCTGCCCGGGGATGATCGTCAAGCAAGCGACGGCCCCGAACAGCAGGATGCCGATCCACGGCGTCGAGAAGCGCGGATGCAGCCGGCTGAGGCGGTCCGGCACCTGGCGGTGCAGGCCCATCGAGTAGACGAGACGCGAGGCGCCGATGATCCCGGCGTTGGCGGCGATGAACAGGATCGTCGCGGCGAGGATGCCGACGTAGATCTCCCCCGCACCCTGGAGGGCGCCGAGATGGAGATGCTTGACGATTCCCAGCACCGGATCTCCTGCGAAGCCACCGTGCGCCTCGCTGGTTCCGAGCAGCGTCGAGTAGTGGCCGTTCGGCTCGCGGTGGACCGGGAGCGCCGAGAGCGCCACGACCGGCAGGGCCGCGTAGATCGCAAAGACGGCAGCGACCACTCCCCTGATGGCCCTCGGGATCGTCCTCGTCTCGTCCCTCGCCTCCTCGGCCATGTTCGAGATCGTCTCGATCCCGGTGTAGGCGATCATCCCGACGGGGATCGCCACGAGGAACTGTTTCCAGCTCGGCGCGAGGCCGAGGTGGACGTTGTGGATCAGCGTGTGGGGAGAGAGCACCAGCACGATCCCCACGATCACCAGCAGCAACTGCGTGGCGAGGTCCGTGATCGCCAGGACGATGTTCAGGCCCGCCGCCTCTTTGACGCCGACGACGTTGACGACCGAGAGCACGCTCACGACGCCGATCCCGAACAGGATGTCGCCCGGCCCGTGCTGCAGAGCGGGCCAGAAGATGCCGCCGAGGTAGTGGGGTACGAAGAACGCGGAGATCGCGATCGTGATCG
>DASWFM010000276.1:0-1861 GCA_036394235.1 Solirubrobacteraceae bacterium
ATCCGCATCCTGCCCGGCGATCGCGTGCGCTGCGAGCTCTCTCCATACGACCTGGACCGGGCACGGATCGTCTACCGGCATCGCTGAGCGCTCCCTGATCGAGGCGATCGCGGCGGCTCTGCAGAGCCCCGCCCGATCGCCGAGGCTGCTGCGGGGGATGGGCGACGACGCTGCGGTCGTGCGGGCCGGGGGAGCGCTCGCGGTGACCTCGATCGACACGATGGTCGAGGGGGTGCACTTCCGCCTCGCCGACGGCTGGGCGACGCCGAGCGAGGTGGGCCACCGCGCGCTCGCGGGAGCCCTCTCGGACCTCGCCGCGATGGGCGCCGCAGCGGGCGAGGCCTTCATCTCGCTAGGCCTGCCGGATCGGTTCGGCCAGGACGAAGCGCTGGCGCTCGTCGAGGCCGCGGACATGTTGGCCCTGCGGACCGGAACCGCGATCGCCGGCGGCGACGTGGTGGCCTCGCCCGTGCTGTCGGTGTCGGTCGCCGTCACGGGTTGGGCCGAGCAGGAGGAGCAGCTGGTCGGGCGCGACCGCGCGCGGGCGGGCGACCTGGTGGGCGTCACCGGCGAGCTCGGCGCGGCGGCCGCGGCGCTCGCGGTGATGGAAGGGCGCGCAGCCCGCGGGGCCGCTGCGGATCTGTGCCTGGGCCGCGCCCGCGAGCCCGAGCCGCGGCTGCTCGAGGGGCGGGCACTCGCGGGGGCAGGCGTGAACGCGATGATCGACCTCTCCGACGGGCTCGCCGGCGACGCCGGCCACATCGGCCGCGCCTCGGGCCTCGAGCTTCGCGTGTCGCTCGAGCGCCTTCCGCTCGCGGACGGCGAGGCGGAGGTAGCCGAGCAGCTCGGCATCGCGCCGGCGGAGCTCGCCGCCGGCGGCGGCGAAGACTACGAGCTGTGCTTCACAGTGCCGCCCGAGCGCCGCGGCGCCGTCGAGCAGGCGCTGGAAGATCTCTCGCTCGCGCGCGTCACATGGATCGGGGAGGTCGCGGCGGGGCCTCCCGGAGTCACATTGCTAGGCCGCGGGGGCGACGTAGTACGGGCTGAGGGATTTGAGCACCGCTGGTAGTTCGTGCGGCGCGGGAGGCTGCAGCGGGTACTCGAGTGCCCTCGGCAGCTGCCCTTCGGTGAGCAGGCGCGCCGGCCCGACCGGCACGGCCCGCGTCAAGCGGCCGTAGACCAGCAGCCGTTTGGCAGCGCTGAAGAGCGGGGTGCAGGCTGACAGCACGACACGGCTGTAGCCGACCTCGGAGGTGGCCGCCTTGACGTCCGCGGGCTGCACGATGCGGCGGCCGACGACGGTGTAGGTGAAATGCGCATAGGGCATCTGCAGCTGGATCTGATCGCCGGTGCGCAGCGAGTCGATGTGGCGAAACGGCGCCAGATAGGTGGTGCGGTGGCCGGCGATCAGCGTCGTGCCCGCGATGCCGGGGAAGGTCGTCGCGGTGTAGAAGCCCGGTCCGCTCTCGAGGTCCGAGGTGTCGGTGCCGTCGACCATCACGAAGCTCGCGCTGATCGCCGGGATCACGATGCGTCCGATCGGCCCGCCGTTCTTCGCCTGCGTCTGCAGCTGCGCGGCGAGATAGGCGATGCGGTTGCGCTCGCTGGCGATTGCAGTCAGGGCGTGTTCCTCGCCGGCGCTCGGCCGCGCGCCTTCGACCTGCTTGAGCTCACCCTTCAGGTGGTCCTGGCGGAGTTTGCCGATCAGCGCCGAGATCGGCTCCTGCCAGAGCAACGTGACGGCGCCGTCCGCGAGCGCCAGGGCGCCCAGGAGGATCATCGCGATTGCCAGCCAGCGCATCGCCCGCGAGGAGCGCGAGCGACGCCTGCGGGCGATGCGCTGGCTGGCAATCGCGATGAT
>DASWFM010000277.1:0-7139 GCA_036394235.1 Solirubrobacteraceae bacterium
GGCGGCGATGGCGGCGCGGGCTCACTGGGCGAAACGCGCGGCTTCCTCGGAGCCGCCGGTGGCGTCGCCCTCGGTGTAGGAATGAGCGCCCGTGCCGGCGAGCTTGCCGGCGTCCACGATCAGGTACTCCTCGCGGATCGGCCGAGCGCCGAACCAGCACTCGAGGATCTCCCTCGTGCCGGCGGCGTAGCGCGCCTGCGCGGAGAGGCTCGTGCCTGAGGTGTGCGGCGTCATGCCGTGGTGGGGCATCGTCCGCCAGGGGTGATCGCGCGGTGCGGGCTGCGGAAACCACACATCGCCCGCGTAGCCCGCGAGCTGCCCGCTCTCGCAGGCCCTCACGACGGCATCGCGGTCGCAGATCTTGCCGCGTGCGGTGTTGATCAGATAGGCGCCGCGCTTCATCTTCGAGAGCATGCGCTCGTCGAAGAGGTTCTCGGTCTCGGGGTGCAGCGGGGCGTTGATCGTGACGACGTCGCAGATCCCGACCATCGACTCCGCATCCTCGTGGAACGTCACACCTAGCTCCTGCTCGACCTCCTCGGGCAGGCGGTGGCGGTCGGTGTAGTGCAGGCCGACCTCGAAGGGCTTGAGCCTGCGCAGCACGGCGGCACCGATGCGCCCCGCGGCGACCGTGCCCACCTGCATGCCCTCGAGATCGTAGGAGCGGGATACGACCTCGGCGATGCTCCAGCCCCCCTGTACGACATCCTGGTACATCGGGATGTAGTTGCGCACCAGCGCGAGGATCATCATCACCACGTGCTCGGCGACGCTGATGCTGTTCGAGTACGTGACCTCGGCAACGGTCACGCCGCGCTCGATCGCGGCCTGCAGGTCGACGTGATCCGAGCCGATCCCGGCGGTCAGCGCGAGCTTCAGGTTCGGCGCCTTGGCGATCCGCTCGGCCGTCAGATAGGCGGGCCAGAAGGGCTGCGAGATCACGACCTCGGCGCCCGGCAGCTCACGCTCGAAGACCGAATCGGGGCCATCCTTGTCGGAGGTCACAACGAGCTCATGACCGAGACCCTCCAGGAACGCACGCAGCCCGAGCTCGCCCGATACGCAGCCGACGAGCTCCCCCGGCGTGAAGCCGAGCCCTTCCGGCGTCGGCGCGCTCTGGCCGTCGAAGTACCGCTCGATGCGCGGGATCTCATCGCGGGCGTACGCGGGCGGGTATCCGCCCGCCGGGTCCGGGTAGAGCACGCAAAGCACCTTCGCCATGTTTGGGCCTCTCCTCGAAGTCTCGCCGCGGCGGCCTGGCCGCCCGCGGCGCCTGCCGGGATTATCCGCGACCGCGCACTTCCCACGTCGCGCGCGGGTGCGCTGCACGGTGGCCTCGCCCAGATCGCCGCTCGGACATAATGCCCCGCGATGAAAGCCATGCAGATCACCGAGGAGACGGGTCCGGACAGCGCCCTGGAGCTCGTCGAGGCGCCCGAGCCGGAGGCCTCACACATGCTCACCCCCGGAGAGGGCGTTCTGGTCGAGGTACACGCCGCCGGCGTGTCCTTCCCGGAGCTCCTGCAGACGCGGGGCGAATATCAGATGAAACCGCCGCTCCCGTTCGTCCCCGGCAGCGAGGTCGGCGGCGTCGTGATCAGCGCCCCGGACGGCGCCGCCGTCAAGCCCGGCGATCACGTCGCGGCCTTCTGCGCCCTCGGCGGCTGGGCCGAGACGGCGGTCGCGCCGGAGTACTTCACCTTCCCCCTCGGCCCGGACCTCGACTTCGCCCAGGGCGCCGCGCTCGTGCTCAACTACCACACCGCCTACTTCTCACTGCGCGTCAGGGGACGGCTGAAAGAGGGCGAGACCGTCCTCGTACACGGCGCCGCCGGCGGCGTGGGAACCGCATCCCTGCAGGTCGCCGCCGGCCTCGGCGCGAAGACGATCGCGACCGTCTCCACCGAGGAGAAGCGCGAGGTCGCTGAACGGGCGGGGGCCGACCACGTAGTGATGATCGGCGAGGGCTGGAAGGACGAGGTCGTGGAGCTCTCCGGAGGCGGCGTCGACATGGTCGTCGACCCCGTCGGCGGGGATCGCTTCCTCGACTCTCTGCGCTCCCTCGCCGAGGACGGCCGCCTCGTCGTGGTCGGCTTCACCGGCGGCTCGATCCCGGAGGTCAGGGTCAACCGGCTGCTGCTCAAGAACACCGAGGTGATCGGCGCCGGCTGGGGCGCCTACGTGATGGGCAAGCCCGACATGAACCGCGAGATCGGCGCGGCGGTCAGCCGCCTCGTCGAAGCGGGCAAGGTGCGGCCACTGATCGGCCAGCGCTTTCCGCTCGCCGACGCCGCCCAGGCGCTCCACACGCTCGACCAGCGCCGCGCCGTCGGCAAGGTCGTGCTCGACGTCCGTCCCAACTGACCCCCGCCGGGTCGCCCTGGGCGCCACGAGGGCGGAGGACCCCCTCGGGCGGAGAGAGAGGAGAAGGAAAGAGTCGGGAGTCGCTGATAGCAGTGGTAGCTACGTGTGAATACCATCGCTACCGCGGCGTCTTTTCTCTTTCTCTTTATCTTTATCTTTATCTTTATCTTTATCTTTATCTTTCTCTCTTTCGCGGGTCCCTCATAGCGGTGGTATCTATGTGTGAATACCACCGCTATCGCGGCGTGCTTCGCGGCTACCGGGCAAGCGCGGCCGCGGCCGCGTCCTCGGCGCCGATAAAGGGCGCCAGGGCGAAATAGCTCAGCTGCGGCGCCGCGCCCGGCAGGGCCGCTGCGGCGCCCCGAGCGACGTAGTCGTGCAGCACCTGCCAGATGCCGCCCACGACCGCTTCGGCGGCGAGCTCCCCGGGGGGCTCGCCGGCTGCCGTCGGCCCGCCGCCGCGGGCGGCCGCGAGCTTGAAGCCAGGCGCCAGGTAGGAAGAGAAGGCCGCGTTGGCGTCCTCGCGGATCGCGATCGTCTCGGGGCTCGCGGCGAAGGTATCGACGACGGTCAGGTGGGCGTGGGCCGGCTCCGAGGCGAGATAGCCGAGCAGCGCCCCGAGCCCGGCGGCGACGGCCCGGGGCCAGTCCTCGGGGTGGGCCCCATAGGCCTCCGCCGTGACGCCGAGCGCCTGGTGCATGCCCACCTTCTGGGTGCCCAGGAAAGCGTCGTGCTTGGAGGCATAGAAGCTGTAGAAGGTCTGGTTGGAGACGTTCGCGCGCTTGGCTATCGCCGGGATCGTGAGGGCGCCCAGGCCCTGCTCCGAGACGATCTCCGCGGTCGCATCGACGATCCGTTCCTGCTGGTTTTTCGCGATCGCCTCTCGGGGCAGGTCGTGGCGTCCGCTCGGCAAGCGCCCCTCGGCGCGCCTCGCCCGCTCGGAGAGGGCCGTCTCGTCGCCGTCGCTCGGCGCGCCCTCCGGTTGCGCCGCCGCGGAGAGATCGGGGGCCCTGAGCCCGGCGGGCAGACAGGGGGGATAACAGCCCGCCCATGCCCTCAGCGGCTCAGCCAGCTCCGGCAGCTCGCGCTCCCGCCCGTTGCGCAGCCGCATCGCGGTTATCTCCCGCACGCCGCCGAGCATCGCCCGGACCGTCAGATCACCCTGATCGAGAGGCTCCCCGGGGGAGCGATTGCTGTGGATGTAGGCCTCGAGCGCGTCCAGTGCCGCGCGCCGTTTGCGCAGCACGGCCGGGCCGGCCCCGAAAGCGCCCAGCACGAGCAGCGAGATCGCCTTCGGTTCCCGCGACGCGAGCGCCGCGAACGCCTCCAGCGCGCCCCGCAGCCGATCGCCGTGCTCCTCGTGCTCGCCGTGGGCGCCAAGGATCGCGTTGCTCGCTCGCCTCGCCACGTCCTCGTAGGTGCCGAGCAGCAGATGTTCCTTGTCGGCATACAGCGAGTAGAGCGTGGGCGGCGAGACGTGGGCGAGGCGCGAGAGATCCGAGATCCGCACCGCCGGAAAGCCCTTCTCGGCGATCAGCTCGATCATCGCCTCACGCAGCCTGCGGCCCTGGTCGGTCCTCACCTCCCCCGGGTCGAGGCCGTGGCTGCCGGCGGGGAGGGGCTGGAAGCGGTGCTCGGCCGCCACGCTAGCCGTGGATCGTCGCCGACGTCCCGATCACGGCGCCTGACGCATCGAGGGCCTGGACAGCGAAGTACGAGGCCGGCGCGGGCGGCGTCAGGGCCGTCTCGAAGCCGCTACGGGCGGCGCCGGCGACGGGCGCCAGCGACTGCGCCGTGGTCCCCGCGAGGAGCCGCCAGGTGGCCGTGCGGGTGTCCCCGTTCCAGCTCACGTAGATCGTCCGCCGCGACGAGGAGCCGGTCAGGACGGCCGTCGGAGAGCCGCTCGGCGCGCCCTTCCAGGCGAAGCGGTAGCCCCGGTATGCCTGGTAGGAGCCGTGGAAGTGGGCGTCGTAGAGCAGTTGCCCGGAGGAGGAGAACTCCGAGAAGTAGGGCTTCGAGCCCCAGCCGATGAAGAAGTCGCCGTTGCCGAGCGTCTGCATGTTGCCCTGGCTAGCCGATTGCAGCGGCCCGGCGTGCTCGTAGCTGGCG
Source organism: Solirubrobacteraceae bacterium (assembly GCA_036394235.1). GTDB lineage: Bacteria > Actinomycetota > Thermoleophilia > Solirubrobacterales > Solirubrobacteraceae > Palsa-744. Next base: position 4,474 of record DASWFM010000277.1, read on the forward strand.
ATGAGGCTCACGCGACCGCCGTCGATGCTCTCGATCAGCCCGCGCGACTGGGGGTGGACCATCGGCACGCCGCCATTGTCGAAGATGCTGATGTCGCCGTCCGGCAGGACCACCGCGTCGTGCTGGTATGCGGTGTGCGTGCCGCCCGCCAGTTTCACGTTCGAGCGCTTGCCGCCGATCCGCACCAGCACCTGGCCGGTCACGCCGTTGATTTCGTAGATCCCCCAGGTGTTGCGGGCGGAGAGGAGCGTCGCCCCGCTCGAGAGCTGGTCGATCGAGTTGAGGTGGAAGTAGTCGAAGGGGTTCTGCGTGGTGGTGGTGACGGCGTTGCTGTAGGAGTCGGCGAGCGGGATGTGGTCAACGCTGTGCCACTCCCTGCGCACGAGCCCAGTGCGCAGGTCGATTTCCTGGTAGAGCGAATCGGTGACAGCTCCGCCGCGGGGACCGCCGAGCGAGGAGAGGTCGCAGCGGATCGGCTCGAAGGCCGTCAGCACCGCGGTTCCCTGAGGCGTCAGGTGGAAGTCGTGCAGGTCCACCTTGTCGCCGTTGCCGGCATGCACCCGGCCGATCTGGCGGTAAGAAGAATCGGCGATCACCTCTTCACCCATGCCGAAGCCCGCCGGGGGGATGTAACCCTGCCACCACGTCAGGACCGGCTTGCCGCCGAGCTGCTGCACCTGCAGGTTCGCTGCGGCGTCTTCGGCGGGGACGGCGCTGAACCACACGAGGTTGCCGGCTTCGTCGAAGATCATCGGGCCGGCCTGGCCGGGGCCGTTGTAGGGGGCCGTGAAGATGTATCCCGCTTCGCTGGCCGTCGAGGTGTGGCTGACCACCAGGCTCGGCGGTTCGAGGGTGGGCCGTGAGTGGAAATGCATCTTCTCGCCGGGGTCTTTTGAGGGATGCAGGGAGGGAGGATGGGGCAGAACATCTTCCCGGGCGATGACGAACTGGAAGGAGAAGCGCTGCGGGTGCCCGCCGGCCGAGACGCTTCCCGTGACCCTCACCGTCTCGCCCGAGACGAACGGCGCGGAGGGCACGAAGCTCGCACCGTCGGCCTGCGTATAGGCCCGCAGGCGGCCGCCGTGGGCGCCGCTCACCGAGCCCTTCACCGTGACGCCGCTCAGCGCCCCGGCCGGCGCCCCGAGCAGGCTGATCTGGGTGCGGGGCAGGGCATCGTAGGAGTCCGGCAGGGGCGTGACGGCGAGGCTCGTCCCGGGTAGCACCGCGGAGCGGTTGAGAGTCGTGGGCACGCAGCGGCCCGCCGCGGGGGCCGCGAAGGCCGCCTGCTCGTCGGCGATGCGCCTCGATGCGAGCGCCAGCGCGGTGGCGCTCGAGAGCACCACGATCAGGGAACCCACCAGCAGGAGTCGGCGGTGGCGTTTGGGATGCGAGCGGAGATCGATCTTCACGGGGAGTTGACCAAAGGACACCAACAGGGCCGGAAGGTTGCGAGCCCGACGCCGGGCGAGGGGCTCAGAAGACGGGCGTCTCGGCGTAGTCGCCGAAGACCTGCTGCAGAGACTCGACGATCTCGCCCTCGCTGGCGTGGGCACGGGCGCAGGCGAGCAGCGGCTCCATCAGGTTTCGGCCCTCGTGCGCCGCATCCTCTCGTAGAGCCGCCAGGGCGCGCTCGACGGCGGCGCCGTCGCGCCGCGCGCGGGCGCCGCGCAGGCGCTCGACCTGCTTGCCTTCGAGAGCCGGGTCGACCCGCAGCGTCGGGATCGGCTCTTCGGACTCGGCGATGTGGCTGTTGACGCCCACCACGATCCGATCGCCCGCGTCGATTTCCCGCTGCAGGGCGAATGAGGCGTCGGCGATCTCCCGCTGGGGGTAGTTCGTCTTGACCGCTTCGACCATGCCGCCCAGCTGGTCGATCTTGCGGAAGTACTGATAGGCGCTGCGCTCCATCTCATCGGTGAGCGCCTCGACGAAGTAGGAGCCTCCGAGCGGGTCGACGGTGTTGACGACGCCCGTCTCGTTGGCGATCACCTGCTGGGTGCGCAGGGCGATCGTGACGGCCTCCTCGGTGGGCAAGGCCAGCGCCTCGTCATAGGAGTTCGTGTGCAGCGACTGGGTGCCGCCCATCACCGCCGCGAGTGCCTCGACGGCGGTGCGGACGATGTTGTTCAAGGGCTGCTGGGCCGTGAGGCTGACGCCGGCCGTCTGGGTGTGGAAGCGCATCTGCCAGGAGCGGGGGTTCAGCGCGCCGAAGGTCTCCCGCATCTCCCGCGCCCAGATGCGGCGTGCCGCGCGGTACTTGGCGATCTCCTCGAAGAAGTCGATTTGGGCGTTGAAGAAGAAGGACAGGCGGGGGGCGAAGTCGTCCACGTCGAGGCCACGTGCGACGGCCTGCTCGACGTAGGTGAGGCCGTCCTTGAGCGTGAAGGCGAGCTCCTGCTGAGCGGTCGAGCCCGCCTCGCGGATGTGGTAGCCGGAGATCGAGATCGGGTGCCAGCGGGGCATGTGGAGCGTGCACCACTCGATCATGTCGCCGCAGAGCCTCATCGCGGGGTCGATCGGGAAGCACCACTCCTTCTGGGCGATGTACTCCTTGAGGATGTCCGCCTGGATCGTGCCCGAGAGGCGCTCGGGCGGAACCGGCGCGCCGCCGCCGGCGGGCTGCTCGGCCGCGACGACGTAGAAGGCCAGCATGATCGCGGCGGGGG
>DASWFM010000278.1:0-2198 GCA_036394235.1 Solirubrobacteraceae bacterium
GGACTCCGGCGCGGGGATCCGCTCGTCGAAGGCAGCCGGCCTGTGTACGATCGCGATCCCGAATCGGGCGTTTCCCCCGGAGCCCGAGATCCTCAGCCGAGCCGACCTCGTGCTCGGATCGATCTCGCAGCTCGACGTCGCGGCCGTCGCTCGGGCCGGGGCGGGCGCGGTCGAGCGGCGCGAGGCGGAGTGACCACCCGGCGGCCGGAGTGGCCACTCGGCCTGCGCTGCCTCACTCAACGGCCGGGCAGCCGCGTCTGGATCTCCTGTAGGAGCCAGCCGTTCCCGTCCGGGTCGCTGAACGAGGCGAACGAGCCGTAGGAGTGCTGTTCGGGGTCGTGCCCCGTGACCCGCCCCGTGGTGCCCGCATGGTGGAACACGCCGCCGGCGTCGTGGAACACCTCGCTCACCTCGATGCCGCCCGCGATCAGCTCGGCGCGCGCCGCGTCGATGTCCTCCACGACCAGGATCAGGCTCTCTGCCGAGCCGGGCGGAGCGGACGTGATGCCCGTGCCGAATATCACCGCGCACTGCGAGCCGGGCGGTGTCAGCTGCACGACCCTGAAGACCTCCCCGGCCGCATAGTCCGCGTCCAGCCGCCAGCCGAGCGAGCCGTAGAAGCGCTTCGCCCGACCGACGTCCGAGACGGGCAACACGACCACCTCGAGCTTCATCTCGGTGGACACCGACTGCCCGCCGTCGGTCGCTGCTTGACTGCCGACCTCAGTGCTGCCCATCTGCTCCTCCTCCTTCTTCCCCCCCTCCGCTTGGCGTAACCTGCAAGGTCGCCGCCACGGGCAGTGTTCGCGCCCGTGGAACTCCCTGGCGCGCCCCCCGGCAGATCCCGCGCGGCGGCCCCGCGTGTGCGCATGCCCTGGTTCGACTAGGCGAGCACAGCCGTCTGCCCAGCGCCCGGGAGGGCATCGCGGAGACCCTTGCGCGAGCTGATCTCGAGCTTGGCGAAGACCTTGCGCAGGTGCCACTCGACCGTGCGCGGGCTGAGGAACAGCCGCGTCCCGATTTCGGGGTTAGAGAGCCCGTCGCGCGCGAGCACAGCGATCTGGCGCTCCTGGTCAGTCAGCTCATCGCGCGTCTCGACCGAGCGCTTGCGCGCTTTCGCCCCTGTCGCGAGAAGCTCGCGATGTGCCCGGTCGGAGAACGCCTTCGCCCCGATCGAGGCGAACCGCTCCTGTGCGGCGTTGAGCTGCTCCCTGGCATCGATCCGCCGGCCCTCGCGTCGCAGCCACTCGCCGTAGAGGAGACGGGCGCGGGCGAGTGCCATCGCGCCCCGGGAGCCGCCGAGCTGCTGGATCGCCTCGCGGTAGAGGACCTCTGCGGAACCGTCCTCGCTGAGGAGCGCGCGCGAGCGGGCCTCGATTCCCCGGCCCCAGGCGGTCGAGGTCGGCCCGGTCGACTCCACCAGCCGCTCGAGGGCAGCAGCGCCCTCGGCCGTCCTGCCGGTCCTTGCCGCCGCCTCGATCAGCTCGACGAGTCCCCAGTTGGAGAAGCCGAGCTCATCGGGGTGCGCGCTGGCCTGCTCGGCGGCGGTGAACGCGTCCTCGTAGCGGCCGAGGCCGTTGTTGAGGACGGCGCTGGTGTGGTGGGCCAGGCTCAGTCCCATCCCCTCGCCGCGCGCGACCAACGCGTTCGTCGTGACCTCGATCAGCCGGAGCGCCTCGCTGCTCCGGCCCTGCCATCCCGCCAGCGCCATCGCGCCGTACGGCGGCAGCCCGTTTCCGGTCGCCTCTCCAACCGCTTCCATCTCCGCGACCAGTGACGCGGCCGCGGCGAACTCGCCGGCGTGGAGCTGCAGGCCGATCTGCTGACTGAGCGCGACCGGCAGCACGGCGAGCGCTCCGGCGTCGCGAGCGAGCTGGACGTGCCGGACGCACAGCTCGTGCCAGGCGAAGTCGTCCCACAGATCGTGTGCGCTTCGTACGGCGAGGAACAGCCAGCGGATGCCTTCCTCAGTCGAGACGCTGTTGCTCAGGAACGCACTCAGCGCCCCCCGGACGAGCGAGCTGCCGGCCCCGTATCCATCGGTGATCAGCACGGCGAGGCCGTCCAGCAGGAGATCGAACGCGCGCGGCTCCGCGATCGCCGGCGGCGCGGCGCGGGCGGCGGCCGCGACCTCGGCGACGCCGCTGCCCGCCGGCGCCAGATGCCCTACGAACATCGCCGCCGACATCGCGTCGAGG
>DASWFM010000279.1:0-5592 GCA_036394235.1 Solirubrobacteraceae bacterium
CTGAGGTCGCGAGTGGCCGTGACGAAGTTCACCTTGCCGCCGTAGGGAACGGCGACGTTGCCCGCCGTGACGAGCGGCGTGAAGCATTCTTCGGGGGCCGGCGGCGTCAGGCACGGGGTCGGCGCATTGCTTCGGATGTACGGCGTGCGTTCGGCCGCGGACCTGCTCAGCGGCGGGCGTTCGAACTGGCTTTCGCCGAAGGCCTGCACCGCCGCCTTCGAGAGGTCGGGCGTGAACAGGCGGTAGGCAAACGGGGCGCCCGGCGTCAGGCCTTCCGCTTCTTCGTGGGGCAGGTCGAGGTCCGTCGAGACCCATTCGGTTTTAGTGCGCCGGGAGAGGATCTGGCTGGCCTCGGGAGTCCGGCTGCCTTCGGCGCCCGGCAGCGCGCCGGTCGTGACGTAGGTGAAGCCGGCGCCGTCCGGGGCCGCCTGGACGACCTCGCTTTCGCCCGTCAGCGCCGGAACCAGCGCACCGTTCTTGTTCGCCGGCGTGACCATCTGCCACTGCCGGGAGTCCGGCAGCGTTGCCCCGAACACTTCGGGGGCGGTCTTGAAGGCCTGTTCGGCGCTTTCGGCGCCGCCCGCCGAGTTGTGCGCGATCAGCCTGTAGTGGTAGGTCGTGCCCGGCGTCAGGCCGCTGATTTCGGGTTCGACGGGCACGTCGGCGAAGCCGGAGCCGATCTTCGTCGCAGGTGTTTCCAGGCACGCGCCGTTGCACGCTTCGCTCGCCGCCGGAGCGGGTCCGGTGCTGTAGCGGAACGAGTATTCGGTTTCGAGCCCCGTCGGGTCGATCGACGCGGTCAGGCGTGCGCTGGTCGATGTGATCCCCGCGACGGACGCTTCTTCGATCTTCGGAGCGCCCGGCGGTTCGGGCGCGTAGAGGTGCACGTTGTTGGTCGCGGAGTCCGCGACGGCGACCACGCTGGCCCCCGCTTCGGCGGTGCGGGCCGCCGCCACTCCGGTGCCGTGGGTGATCTGACCCGAGCCGAAGCTGTCGAGGAGCTGACCGTCCGGAGCGAACACATCGATCTTCGTGATGTCATCGACGAGCACGACGTGGGTGCTCGGGTCGATCGCCAGACCGGTGCTGTCTTCGCCGCTCAGTTCTTCGAGCACGACTTCGCCGGTCGGATCGAGCTTGGCGACCACGCTCGGGGGTTCTTCGCCGATCGCCGGCAGGCCGCCTTCGTGCTCGACGTACGGACCCCCCGAGGAGTCGACCGCGAGACCCTGGCGCCCTTCGCCGGCTTCCGATTCGACTTCCTTGATGAATTTGTTTTTGACTTCGTCGGTGAACTCGAACAACGATTCTTCGTTGTAGACCCAGACGTGACCTTTGGCGTCGACCGTGATGCCGAAGGGTTCTTCGAACGGTTCGGTCGATTCGCCTCTTTCTTTCCAGCCCTTGATCTGCGCTTCGAGTTTGCCGCTCGGGCTGAACTTGTCGTAGACGGTCCGTTCGAATTCCACTTCGTGTTCTTTGCCGATCGTTTCTTCGTAGGGCTTGATGGCTTCGACGTAGACGTCCCCTTTCGAGGGGCTGCCCGCGGCGTTGTCGATCGCGATCGCTTCGGCGCCGTGGAGCTCGCCTTTGCCGTGACCCTTGAGGCCGGCGCGGCACGTCGTTTCAGCGGTGCAGGTCTGGAGGATCTTTTCGCCCGTCCTCACGCCCCAGCCCCACGCTTCGATGAAGTTGCCTTCGTGATCGAAGCGGTCGACGCGGTTGTTGCCCGAGTCGACGACATAGATGTCACCGCTCGATTCGTTGATCGCGACGCCCTTCGGTTCCTCGAGCTGCCCGGCTGCGCTGCCCGGCGATCCGAAGGACCGTTCGAGCACGTGCCCTCGCTGGCTCAGCGCCGTCGCGCTCGAGCACAGCACCAGCAGCGCGCCGGCCGCGGCCAGCAACGCGCACAGGGTTCGCCCCCGCACTCGGTGGCCGCCTCCACCGAGGCCGCTGGCTCTTGCTGTCCTCATCCTCTCCTCTCCCGAATCCCTTGCGAGAAGTGTATTTGGCGCGATGGTGTTGTCAAGCGCCAACCCACCGGTTGCAGCAGCTCGCGCCGCGGCTCACCTTGTCCGGCTCCGCTCACAGGCGCCGCTACACCCGTGATGGGACCGCGTTAAACGCGACGCGTGGGGCCCGAGGGCCCCACGCGCGCACTGCCACTCGTTTCGGCTGTGCCGAGACTAGTGGTGGATCATCAGGGCTTCGCCCTTGACTTCCACTTCACCCTGCTGACCGGACGGGAGACCGCCCGGGGGGCCCCAGCCTTCGGGGTTTTCAGGTGTGGTGTATTTTTCTTCGGTTTCTTTGTTTTTGGCTTCCGTGTGAAGCACGCCGAAGTTCGGCGGGCCTGCCGTCGGGTGGTTCACGAGCGGCGTGTAGCCCGGGAACGGTTCACCGAGGAAGGGGCCGACCGTGTAGTGGCCGAAACCAACCTTGCTGATGGTGTTGTCGTTGCCGGTGTATTCGCCGAACACCGAGCCCTTGACCCTGACTTTCGGGAAGACGCCCGGGCATTCGAACGTGACGAAGAATTCGCCGGCTTCCGGTTCTAGGATCGTGCCGATTTTGCCTTCGACTTCGGCGAGCGAGCCCTTCAGCGCGTTCGTTTCGATCGTGCTTTTCGAAACGTTTTTGCATTCGACCGTTTCTTCGAGCACGCTGCACTTCTTGAACGTCAGTTTGACTTCCTTCTCGCCGGCCGGCGCAACCGGGGCGCCAGAGCCCTTCAGTTTCTGGCAGGTGACGAAGATGTCACCTTTTTCCGGCACGACGTTGTGCAGGACCTGGTTGCCGACGCCCTTGATCTTCAAGCCCTTGCCTTTGCCGATGCTGCCGACGGCAAGTTCGTACTTACCTTTGCCGGGTTCGCTGGCAACCGAACAGAGCTTGTCGCTGAAGTTACCCGTGTTTTTGGGTTCGATCTTTTCGCAAGCGCCCCATTCGGGCGCCGCCGCCGAAGCGCTGACAGCCGACATCGCGAACAGCGCGAAGACGGCAGCCAGGGCGAGCCCTAGGATCCTCATGCTTTTCATGTGTGTACTGCTCCTTTTCCCTCTTGAATAGATCGACCGGCTGGTGGAACGGCCCCTCATGAAGACGAGGCTGCCCCCAAAGCCCGTCGTGGCCGTGCCGCTGATCCTCAGCGAAACGGTGCTGCTCCCGACCTTGGCAGAAAACGTCTCATGCGTCAAGGTCAAGCCTGTCGGACGGGAGCGATGGGAAACTCCGAGCGACGCCCCCTACAGTGGCAACGTACGCGTTGCCGCGCGTCTGGGCGTCCCTCCCCATCTCCACCCCTGACCTCATGTCGGCGCGACCGTAGCACACGTGCGCGCCAACCGTCAACCGGTCCGACACTCTGAGAACATCGAGAATTTCTGGCTGGCCGACCAGTCAGTGGGCCGATCCGGGCTGCGGGTCTTGACATTTCGGTGCAGCGCCGCCAGGCGGCTCGGCCCACGCTCAGCCTCGCTCGCGCGCGTGCCGGCCAGCGCCGATGCCCCACCTGGGCTCCCCCTCTTGGGGGAGCACGCGATGGCCGTTCAGGGCACGCAAATCCCGGTGGGGGTGGACACGGGCGAGGCTCCCTCTTGGGCGCGGCCCAGGGCCAGCCAGACCCGGTAGGTCGATCTCAGGCGAGACAGGTCGGCGCTCGCGACGCCGACCGGGAAGGCGGGGTCGTCACGGAACTCGTACTGAAAGATGGCCTCGACGCGCGGGTCACTGTTCCATTTTCCGGTCTGCGCGGCCAGCGCTTCGCAGGCGCCCAGTTCTTCGCCGACGCCGCCCTCGCGCGCGCGGCCCGGTGAAGGCGCTCCGGCGCCCGACTCCGTCACCCAGATCCGCGCCCCCGAGGCGCACGCGACGCGGGCGTCGAGGGCCCTCTCGAGCGCTCTGACCGGATCCGGCTCGATCGCGCGCCGTCCCCGCGCGGCGTAGGCGTGAACCGCCCAGGTGTTGCCGAGGCAGAGCACGTTGGCCGGCAGCCCGTCGAGGAACTGCCCGATCGAGAGGCGGTGTGGCGAGCCACGGTCATAGCCGCCGAGCTCTCCGAGCAGGATCCTGTGTTCACCACCGGCTGCCTTCAGCTCCGCCGCCATCGCTTCGGCGAGCTGGCTGTAGACCGCCGGCGCGAGCGGCTCGGCGTCGGGTCCGCAAGCTGCGCGCTGGGGAGCGAGGAATCGCGGGTCGTTCGGCTCGTTCCATGGGCTCCACCACGGCAGCTGCACGCCCTCTCGAGCGGCGAGCGCGAGCAGGCCGGCGATCAGGGCGCGGTAGCCCGCGAGCGCGGCGCCGCCGATCGGCCGAGCCGATGCCGGCGTCGCGGCGAGTTCGCAGCCGTGCGGGGGCAGCGCCGCCCATGCCGGCGCCCCGAGGATGTCGATCACGACATCGAAGCCTTGCCGGCCCTCCGCGCGCGCGGCCCGCTGCTGGGAGGCGATCGCGGCGAGCTCGCCGGCGACGCCTTCATAGTTGCCGCAAGGCCCCACCTGCCGCGCACAACCGCTGACGGGCGCCCGCAGGTCCGGGGGGTTCTGGGCGCTGGGCTGCAAAGCAGCCCAATCGATCAGCAGGCGGATGTAGCGGGGGTGCAGCGCCGTCAGCTCCCGGCGTGCCGGAAGGAAGGCAGCTGCCTGCGGGGGAGCGGTGGCCGCTGGGTTCCAGAGCAGGTCGGCGTTGTCCTCGGTGATGCCGAAGGCGGGCCTGCTCGGCTGCGGCGGGCCCGGCGGCGTCTTGGCGGCGGTGCTCGCCGGGCGGCGCGAGGAATGGCCGCAGCCGCTGAGGGCGAGCGCGAGGAGCAGCACAAGGGCGCCCCAAGAGAGTGCCTGAGCGCGCGTCCCACCGCGCACGCGCGGCGCGACCGCTCCGATCCCCTGCGATGAGATCCTGGGCGCCCGCGGGCGCTCAGGCCTCAGACCGCTGAGACCTGCTCCTCCTCGGCGACCCGGAAGGAGGAGCCGCAGCCGCATGCGGCGACGACGTTGGGGTTGTTGACCTTGAAGCCCGCGCCCTGCAGGCTTTCCTCGTAGTCGATCGTCGAGCCGCGCACGAACTGCAGGCTCTCCTGGTCGACCAGCAGCTTCAGGCCGTGGCTCTCGAAGACGACATCGCTGTCGCGCTGCTCATCGAAGGCGAGTTGGTACTGAAACCCGGAGCAGCCGCCGCCGCGGACGCCGACTCTCAGCCCCGCGAGGCTGACGTCTGCCTGCTGGGCGTCCAAAAACTCGTGCACCTTCTCGGCGCCCTTGTCGGTGATCTCGATCATCGCTTTACTCCCGTCGACGGCTCCAAGACTTTCCAAAGTATAGCGCCGGGCATCGCGATGGCGAGAGCCTAGCCTCGATCTTCTACGCTAGTCGGCGAAGTGCCCTCCCCCGAGGAAATCAAGCAGCGCATCGAGGCTGCCCTGCCGGGCAGCGAGGTCGAGGTGCGGGACACGACGGGGACCGCCGACCACTTTCAGGCGACGGTCGTCTCCGATGCCTTCGCGGGCCTCAACCGAGTCGAGCAGCACCGGCTCGTCTACTCCGCCCTGCAGGCCGACATCGGCGGCGCGATCCACGCGCTCGCCCTGAAGACCGA
>DASWFM010000280.1:0-19709 GCA_036394235.1 Solirubrobacteraceae bacterium
GCCGCGCGAGCCTCCTCCTAGCGCATGCGGACGCCGTCGCGTCCGCGGGGGGCCGGCCACGCCGCGGCTCCCGCAGGGTTGCGGGCGAGCGGCGATTCCAGCTCCTTGCGCCCGGCCGCGATCGGTTCCGCGGCGAGCACCTCCTCGGCGATGTGCACGAGGGCATCCTCACGAAGCCATCTTCCGACCACCGGCGCCGGCAGCGGCCGGCTGAACAGGTAACCCTGGGCGAACGGGCACTCGAACGAGCGCAGCAGCTCGAGCTCCCCGGCCGTCTCGACGCCCTCGGCCACGACATCGATGCCGAGCCGCCGCGCCAGGCCGATCACGGCCGCCACGATCGTCGCCGTGTCGCGGTCGCTCATCATCGCCTCGACGAAGGAGCGGTCGATCTTGATCTCGGTGACGGGCAGCTCGCGCAGGTAGGAGAGCGGCGAGTAGCCCGTTCCGAAATCGTCGAGGGACAAATTGACCCCGAGGTCGCCGAGCGAGTCGATCACGTGCCTGACGCGGGAGCCCTCGGCGATCAGGACGCTCTCGGTGATCTCCAGACGGAGCATCCCCGGGGGGGTGCGCCAGTGGTCGAGCCGCTGCCGCAGGTCGCTGAGGAAGGCGGCGTCGATCAGGTTGGTGGCGGAGACATTGACCGCCAGGTTGAGCTCGCGGCCCTCGTCGAGCCAGGCTCGCTGCTGGGCGAGCGCCTGCTCGAGCACGGACGCTGTGAGCTCGCGCATCACGCCGGTCTGCTCGGCGAGGGGGACGAAGCGATCGGGGCCGAGCAGGCCCCGTAGCGGGTGCTGCCAACGGACCAGTGCCTCGACGCCGCTGACCGTGTTCGTGCGCAGGTCGACCTGCGGCTGGTAGTGGACCACGAGCCCGCCCTGCTCGATCGCGGTTTTGAGCTCGGCGACGAGGCCGAGTCGCTCGCGGCTGCCGGTCTTCGCGCCGGGCGCGTAGAAGGCGTAGCGGCTGCGGTCGGTCTTGGCCTGGTACATCGCCACGTCCGCCCGTTGCAACAGGCCGTCGGTCGTCGACGCGTCGTCCGGGAACACCGCGATGCCGATCGACGCCTGCACGGAGATCGCCAGGTCGTCGAGTTCGAATGGCCGCGCGAGCGCCTGGTGGATGCGCTCCGCGGCCGGAGCCGCGGCTGAGGCATCGCGCAGGATCAACCCGAACTCGTCGCCTCCGAGCCGAGCGACCGGGTCGCCGCGCACGACGCCCTGGATGCGGGGCCCGATCTGCTGGAGCAACAGATCGCCCGCATAATGGCCGAGCGTGTCGTTGAGTTCCTTGAAGTGGTCGAGGTCGACGGCCAGCAACGCGAAGCTCGCGCCGCGCGCCCGGCATCCCTCGATCGCGCCGTTCAGTCGCTCGTAGAACTGGCGTCTGTTCTCGAGGCCCGTGAGGTCGTCGGTGCGCGCCTGGCGATCGCGCAGCGCCGACAGCCGCCGCAGGTCGTCGTATGTCGCCGCGAAGCGCAACATGCCGACCAGCAGCGCGAGGCCGGCGAGCGTCTCGGGGATCACTCCGAGGTGGACGTAGTCGGCGCGGACCAGCAGGAAGAGCGCGATCGCCCCGAACAGGCACGGGATCACCATCATCGCGACGCCGGCGAAGCGCGCCTGCGCGTGGCGGCGCGGCGTCGACCACGCGGCGAAGGCGAGCAGCGACAGTCCGAGCGGCCACAGCGCATCGAGCACGGTGCCGGCCTGGTAGGTCCCCTCGGCGACCCTGAAGAGGTAGATCGAGTCCGCGATCGCGGTGACCGAGAAGCCGAGCAGGATCAGCAGCCACGCGCGCCCGGGCCGCAACCCGGACAGCGCGAACACGCCGAACACGAAGACGATCAGCAGGAGGTCCCCGAGCGGGTACGCGAGATTCGTGGCGACCGACGCGAGCGTGCCGTGGGTCGCGTTGATCACCGGGTCGAGCACCAACGCCGAGCCCACGGCAGCGAGCGTCAGGCCGCCGATCGCGCCGTCGAGCCAGACGCTCGCGTGGACACCGCGGACGTGCTGACCCACCAGCCCCACGATCATCGCGTAGGCCAGCGGGTAGAACAGCAGGTACAGGGCGTCGCTCGGCGCCGGCGATGGGATGTTCGCCGTGTTTTCGAGCGCCAGCGTGTAGTAGAGGTCGCCCGCCGCGTAGAAGCCGATGCCGATCGCCAGCAGCAGCCAGGCGCGTCGCTCCGTCTCGACCAGCAGCGCCCGCGCCAGCACGATGCCCGCGACCAGCAGCTCCGCGCAGTTGTAGACCCAGTCGTTGAAGAGCGTGTCCAGCGAGCTGCCGCCGAGCATGCCGCCGTCATGCAGGGCCAGCGCGAGCACGCCAGCTGCGAGCAGAGCGCCCGAGCCGGTCACGGCGCGGCGCGAGCGCCGTCCCAGCCCGGCGGTCAGCGGCATCACAGACGGGCCGACGTTGGCGATCATCTTGCTCCGCTATCGACGGACATAACCACGAAATGGCCCGTCAACTCGGGGCCCTAGACGAATATGCGACCGCAAAACGCTGTCAGGACGAATATGCGACCGCCCGCCGCTCTCCGTCACAATTCTGACGCTACGCTTGCGTGGCAAGGCGCGAGCTGAAAGGCTCCCGCGCCGCACGAGGAGGCTGGTTCTCGGCCGGCCGCGTTCCCTTCGGGGGCGCGGCCGGTTTGCGCTTCAGCCGGCTGTCTCTTCGCGCGCGCCGCGCACGATCCGCCGCATGCCCCGCAGCCAGCGCTCCGGGTCCGAGCCCTTCAGCGCCATGAAGCCCGCGACGTTCTCGTGGGGAAGGATCAGCATCCGCTCGTCCCGCATCCCGGCGAGCACGGAGTCGGCGACGTCCTCGGGTTCGATCAGGCCGCCGGCGGTCAGCGCAGCCGCTCCGGCGGCGTCCTCCATCGCGAGTTCCAGCATCGGCGTTCGCACGCCCTGCGGGCAGATGCACGAGATCCGCACGCCCCGTTCGGCGTATTCGATCGCCATCCACTCGGCCAGCGCGACCGCCGCGTGCTTGGTGACGCTGTAGACGAGAGACGACACCTGCGTCAGCAGACCAGCCGCCGAGGCGGTGTTGATCAGGTAGCCCTCGCCGCGCTCGAGCATCTCCGGAAGCAGCGCCCGCGAGGCCCACACGTGCGCCATCACGTTGACGCGCCAGGCCTCGTCCCAGACGGCGTCGTCGGCCTCGGGACCTCCCATCGCCCCGGGCACTCCGGCGTTGGAGATGAAGATGTCGATCGGGCCGCCCACCGCGGTCGCCTGCTCGATCAGGGCGCGCACGCTGCTCTCCTCGCCGGCATCGAGCTCGATCGCCTGGGCGCCGAGCGGCTCTGCGACGGCGCGAGCGCCCTCGATGTCACGGTCCGCCAGCACCAGATGGCTGGGCCGCTCCTCGGCGAGGCGCCGCGCGAGCGCCCGGCCGATGCCTCCCGCCGCACCGGTGATCAGTATGTGCCGCCCGCTCGGCTCCACGGCGGGCACTCTATGTGACGCGCCCCCCCGCCCGCCGGACGGCGCGCGAGTACCCTTCGCGCCGGTGAGTGACAGCAACGCCGAGCAGATGCTGGCCGCGGCGGCGGGCCGCGCGAGCGAGCTGGCCGCCCCGGGACTGAGCCCGCGGCCGCTGCGCAAGGTCGCGGTGCTGTCGTGCATGGACACTCGCATCGACCTCTTTCCGATGCTCGGTCTGGCTCGCGGTGACGCGCACATCATCCGCAACGCCGGGGGGCTCGCGACCGATGACGCGATCCGCTCGCTGAGCGTCTCCCAGCGGTTGCTCGGCACGAGTGAGGTGGTCGTCGTGATGCACGAGGGCTGCGGCCTGATGGGCGCCTCGGAGGAGGACTACGCGCGCGAGCTGGCCGCCGACGGCGCTCGCCCGAGCTGGCGCCTGGGCGCATTCGATGACCTCGAGGCGGCGCTCCGCGGGAGCCTCGAGCGACTGCGCTCGGCGCCGGAGCTGCCTAACCGCGCCGATATTCGCGGCTTCGTGTTCGATCCGGAGACCGGGCTGCTGCGCGAGCCCGCCGCGGCTTGAACCGATACGCCTGAGCGGTGGATATGTTCTGCGCGTGGACTGGTGGGTGCCGCGGGCGACGGCAGGCGACGCCGGGCCGGCTCGGGTACGGCCATGACTCGCATCGCAATCCTCGGCGAGGGGGCTCAAGCTGCGCAGATCGCCGCCGAGTTCGCGCTCGGCGGCTGCTCGGTCGAGTGGCTCAGCGCCGAGGCGGAACGCTCGCAGCTGCTCGCCGAGGAGTCCCTGAGGATGGCGGCCGTGCACGGGCTGGCAGGGCCGGCGGATCTCGAGCGGGCACGGGCGCTGCTCGGCGAGGGCCATCCCGAGACCGGCGCCGACGGGCGGCTGGCACTGATCGTCGAGGCGCTGCCCGAAGAGCTCGACGCGAAGGCCGAGGGGATCGCGCGCCTCGCCGCGGCGCACCCTGAGGCGCTCGTCGCCACCACCAGCGAAGCGCTGTCGGTGACCGCGATCGGCGAGGCGGCCGGCGTCGGCGAGCGGATGCTCGCGGCTCGCTACGGAAGACCGCCGCTGCTCACGCCGCTCGTCGAGCTGCTCGCGGCACGCGACACGCCGCCACGGCTGCTCGACCGCGTCTCGCAGTTGCTGCGGGCGATCGGCAAGCGACCGGTTGTTCTGCGGCGGGAGGTGCCTGGGATGCTCGCCGGGCGCCTCGAAGTCGCGATCGCGAGGGAGTGCATGTGGCTGCTCGAGAGCGGCGTCGCCGATGCGGAGGTGATCGACGAGGTGGTCAGGGACGGGCTGGCGCGCGTCTGGACGACTGCCGGACCGCTGCAGGCTGCGGCGCTCGACGGCGGCTCTTCGCTCGCGATGGTCGCGGCCTCGATCGGTGCGGACCCGGCGTCCGGGGCCAGCCTGGAGGGCTTCGGCGCGGCGGCCGCGGGGGAGGCTCCGGCGCAGTTGCGGGCGCGGCGCGACGAGATGCTCGCCGCTGCGCTGCGATCCGAACGGGCGCGTTCCGGCTTGCCCGGCGGCGAGCGGCCCTGAGTCCCCCTGAGCGCCCGGCGAGGCCCGCGCGCCGCGATATCGCTTCTTCCTATAGTCGGGATTTGCAAATCGATCGGCCGACCTGCAACGATCGCGGCTGCAACGATCCTGGGAGGGAGCGAAGCGATGCCGAAGGTCGGAATGGGCCCGATACGGCGAGAGCAGATCTGCCGCGCCGCGGCGGCGGTGATCTCGCGCGAGGGTTTCGCGGGAGCGACGATGCGATCTGTGGCAGAGGCGGCGGGAGTGAGCACGGGCATGCTCAACCACTACTTCGCCAATCGCCAGGAGATGCTCACCGAAGCCCTCGTGTACGTCAGCGAACGCAGCCAGGAGCGCTACGAAAAGGCGATCGAGGGGCTCCCCCCGGGAGTGGCGCGCCTGGAGGCGCTGCTCGACAGCGTCCTCGCCGAAGACCCAGAGTCGATCGAAACCTGGCGTGTGTGGATCAACGCGTCGGGCGAGGCCGTCCGGGCCCCGTTACTGCGACGCACGATCGAGGAGCGGCTGAGTGACTGGTTCGGGCTGGTCCAACAGGCGCTCGAGGGCCTCGTCGACGGCGATCCCGATGGCGTGCCCTGGACCTGGCGGATCGACGCGATGCTGACTGGCCTGGCGATACAGGCGCTGACCTCCGAAGCCGACCTCAACGGCCGGAAGATCCGCGAGGCCGTGGTGCGGATGGTGACCGCCGGCGTCTGATCGCCGGCGCCGACCGGCAGGCGAGGCACGCTCGGGCGCAGGGCGTTCTGGCCCGCGGCTGGCGCACCGCCGTGGAATCAATCATCTAGGCTCCCGCGTCGATGCGAGCCGTCACCTTTCAGGCCCCAGGCGTGGTGGACGTCGAGGATCGTCCCGAGCCCGAGCTGCTCGACGCGGGCGACGCGATCGTGAGGGTCGAGGCGACGGGAGTGTGCGGCTCGGACCTGCACATCTACCACGGCCGCGTACAGGTCGAGGCGGGCTTCACGATCGGCCACGAGTACGTCGGCACGGTGCTGGCAGCCGGCGAGGGGGTCACGCGCGTGGCCCCCGGCGATCGCGTGCTCGGCTGCTTCCAGACGGCCTGCGGGCACTGCTGGTTCTGCCGGCGAGGCCTGTTCCACCGCTGCGTGAGCTCGCGCACGTTCGGCCATGGCGCGACGCTCGGCTCGCTGCAGGGCACGCAGGCGGAGATGGCGCTGATCCCCAATGCCGATCTGGTCCTGCGCAAGGTGCCCGAGGGGATGAGCGCCGAGGTCGCCCTGTTCGCGGGCGACGTGATGGGGACGGGCTTTCATGCCGTGCAGGACAGCCGCATGCAGCTCGGCGACGTGGTCGTCGTGCTCGGGCTGGGTCCGGTCGGGCTGTGCGCCGCGCAGGTCGCGCTCGCGGCCGGCGCCTCCAGGGTGTTCGCGATCGACACGGTCGCGGAGCGCCTCGACGTGGCCCGGGCGTTCGGCGCCGAGCCGGTGCACCTCACCGACGAGGACCCGAAAGCGGCGATCGCGGCTGCGACCGAACGGCGTGGCGCGGACGTGAGCATCGACGCCGTCGGCGACCCGCGTGCGCTCGAGATGGCGATCCGGCTGACGCGGGCGTGCGGCAGCGTGCAGTGCATCGGCGTCTACGCGGAAAGGACGGAGGTCCACATGGGCCTGTTGTGGCTGAAGGCGATCACCTTGCGAGGCGGCCAGGCGAACGTGCTGGCGCATGTCGACCCGGTGCTGGCGATGTTGGCCGCGGGCCGCGTCGACCCGTCGCCGCTCGTGACCCGTCACATGGCACTCGAGGACGCCGCCGAGGCCTACGCCGTCTTTGACCGCCGCGAGGCGCTGAAGATCATCCTCACGCCCTGACCGGCGAGCAGCCGCTCTCGGCGCCGCCGCGCTGCGCCGCGCCGGGAGCGATCCCTAGGCCCAGCCGAGCGAACGGTCAACGGCCTTGCGCCACTGCGCGAGCTCGCTGTCGCGGCGTTGCGGGTCCATCGCAGGCACCCAGCGGCGGTCGGCGTGCCAGCGCTCGCGCAGCTCCTCCTGACCGGCCCAGAAACCGACCGCCAGGCCGGCCGCGAAGGCCGCCCCGAGCGCCGTCGTCTCGGCTACCGCGGAACGGACCACGGGTACCCCCAGGACATCGGCCTGGAACTGCATGAGCAGGTCGTTGGCGGTCATGCCGCCGTCGACCCTCAGCTCGCCGAGTGCCGTGCCCGCGACTCCTCGGGCGGCGTCGAGCACCTCGCGGGTCTGCCAGGCGGCAGCCTCCAGCACCGCACGCGCGATGTGTCCGGCGCGGGCATAGGCGGTCAGCCCGACGATCACGCCGCGAGCATCTTCGCGCCAATGGGGTGCGAACAGCCCGGAGAAGGCCGGGACGAAGTAGACGCCCCCGTTGTCCTCGACGGTGCGAGCGAGATCCTCGACCTCCGCGGCGGTGGAGATCAGCCCGATCTGATCTCGCAGCCACTGCACGGCCGCGCCGGTGACGGCGATCGATCCCTCGAGCACGTAGCTGGTGGGGCCGTCGCCGACCTTCCCCGCGACGCTCGTGAGCAACTCCGGGCAGCGGACGATCTCGGTGCCGGTGTTCAGCAGCAGGAAGGAGCCCGTGCCGTACGTGTTCTTCGCTTCGCCCGCCTCAAAGCAGCTCTGGCCGAACAGCGCGGCCTGCTGGTCGCCCATGATGCCGGCGATCGGGCGTCCCCCCAGGGCGGTCCCGGCGGCCTCACCGAAGAGCTCGCTGGAGGAGCGGATCTCGGGCAGCATCGCGGCCGGAATGCCCATCAGATCGAGGCTCGGCGGGTGCCAATCGAGGGTCTGCAGGTCCATCAGCATCGTGCGGCTCGCGTTCGTCACGTCGGTCGCATGGACGCCCCCCCGTGGGCCGCCGGTGAGATTCCAGAGCAGCCAGGTGTCGATGTTGCCGAAGGCCAACTCGCCGTTCTCGGCGCGCGCGCGAGCTCCCGGCACCCGGTCGAGCAGCCAGGCGATCTTGGGGCCGGAGAAATACGTCGAGAGCGGCAGCCCGACGGCCTCACGGAGCCGGTCCGCCCCGGCATCGCCCGCGAGCTCGCCGACGAGTGCGGCTGTTCGGGTGTCCTGCCAGACGATCGCGTTGTGCAGCGGCCGGCCGGTGTCCCGCTCCCACACGACAGTCGTCTCCCGCTGATTGGTGAGGCCGATGGCGACGATCTCTCCGGCCTCGATTGCCGTGGCCGCGAGCGCTCCGCCGATCACCTCCCGGGTGCGCTGCCAGATCTCCTCCGCGTCGTGCTCGACCCAGCCGGCACGGGGGTGGATCTGACGGTGCTCGCGCTGGTCGGAGGCGACGATGCGGCACTCACGGTCGAACAGGATCATGCGTGTGCTCGTCGTCCCCTGGTCGATCGCTGCCACGTACTCGCCCACGGCTGCACCCTACGCGGCGGGCCGCCGATCCGTTAGGGACGCGACGTGGACGCGCGTCCCGTCGCATGTATCTTGCCGGGCAGGTGCCTCCAGAGAGCCCGCCATCGGACCGCAGCCGAGCACCGGGGGGCTCGCGGGCGCCGGGGGTCCACTCGGGCTCCTCGCGGGCGCTGCTCAGCGCGGTGGCAACGCTGGCAGCGCTGAGCCTCGCCGTCGCGATCGTCGGCCACGGCCATTCTCTCGACACGGACGCGGCGCGGGCCGCATCGCCGCCGCCGGCAGCAGCGCGGAGTGCGGACGGCGCGCTGCTCTACCGGGTCGTAGGCTGCCGCAGCACCGGCGCCCTCGCCCATCGCGAAGGCCCCCGCCGGATGGAGGTCGCGATCGGCTTCGACGACGGGCCGTGGACAGATACGCCCGCGTTCGTGACGATGCTCCAGCGCAACCACGCGATCGCGACGTTCTTCATGATCGGGCGTCAGCTCAGCGCGGCGCAGCGTCCGCTGCTGCTGCGCGAGCTGAGAGCCGGTGATCTGCTCGGCGACCACACCTACAGCCACCCCGACCTGACTCGCATCGGCCCAGCCGCGGTACGCGCTCAGCTGCACCAGGCAATCGATGCGATCCGCGCGGACAGCGGCTACACGCCGTGCCTGTTCCGGCCGCCGTATGGCGCCGACGACGCCTCCGTGTCGCGCATCGCGCGCTCGTTGGGTCTTTCCACGGTGCTGTGGAACGTCGATCCCGCCGATTACACCCAGCCCGGCACCGGCGCGATCGAACAGCGCGTGCTCGCCCAGGTGCGGCCCGGCTCGATCATCATCTCCCACGACGGCGGCGGCCCCCGCGGCCAGACGCTGGCGGCCTATCCGGGCATCATCCGCAAGCTCCGTGCACGGGGCTACAGGATCGTGACGATGCTCGAGATGTTCGGCTACCGCCCCGTGTACGAGCCCTGCATCAAGCTCTGCGACGGGCTCGGACTCGCGCGCCTGCAACTGCCGCGCGGGGCGATCATCGCGCCCGCGCCGTAGCGCGCATCTGGCAGTCTTTGCGCAGTGATCATCGACGCCTGGATGCAGCATCCGACGCGGCGCTTCATCGGGCACGAGATGTTCGCCTCGCTGCGGCGATGGACGGGCGGGGCGATCCCCGAGGATGAGCTGCCGATCGAGGCGACCGTCGCGGCGATGGATGGCGCCGGGGTCCGCTTCGGGGTGCTGAGCGCTTGGCACTCGCCCCGGGACGGGGCGATGATCTCCAACGAGGAGGTGGCGGGCTGGATCGGCGCCCGCCCGGATCGCTTCGCCGGCCTCGCGTCCGTGCCGCTGGACCGGCCGATGGACGCCGTGCGGGAGCTGCGGCGCTGCGTGCAGGAGCTTGGTTTCGTGGGCCTGCGGATGCTGCCGTGGCTATGGGAGGTGCCGCCGACGGACCGGCGCTTCTACCCGCTGTACGCGACCTGCGTGGAGCTCGGCGTGCCGTTCTGCACGCAGGTCGGCCACACGGGCCCGCTGCGCCCTTCCGAGCCGGGCCGGCCGATCCCCTACATCGACCAGATCGCGATCGACTTCCCCGAGCTGACGATCGTGGGCGGCCACATCGGCTATCCCTGGACCGAGGAGATGGTCGCGGTGGCGCGCAAGCACGAGAACGTCTACATCGACACCTCGGCCTACACGAGCAAGCGGATCCCGGGGGAGCTGATCGCCTACATGAAGACGGCGAGCGGCTCGCGCAAGGTGCTGTTCGGCAGCAACTACCCGATGATCCAGCCGGCGGCGGCGCTCGACGGGCTCGACAACCTCGGGCTCGACGCCGAGACCTCGGAGCGATACCTGCACGAGAACGCGCAGCGGGTCTTCGGCCTCGAGGGCGCGGCGGCCGGCTGAGAGGGCGGCCCGCGCCGCTAGGGCGCGAAAGGTTGCGGCGAGGAGACCGTTCCGGCGGGAGCGGCGGTGTTCGCGAGCGTGATCGGGCCGGCGGCGGCCCCGGCCGGAACGCGCAGCTTGATCGTTCTCGCGGAGACCTTCACGATCGTCGCGGGCGTGCCGGCGAAGCTGACGGCCGAGGAGGAGTTGAAGCCGGCGCCCTTGATCGTCACGAGCGTTCCCGCTGCTCCAAGCAGCGGGCTGACAGAACGGATCGTCAGCGAGGCGATGAACTTCTTCCTGCTGGTCGCGACGCCCTGGGGAGTTGCCACCGACACCCTGCCCTTGTAGGCACCGTCGGGCACCGTGACAGCCAGCTCCGACGCCGAGAGGACCGTGAAGTCGGCTTGAAGCCCGGCGACGGTGATGCTCGTCGCCCGTGCGAGGCCCGATCCTTCGATCGTGACCGTCGACCCCGTGATCGCTGAGCTGGGCGTGACGGCTGTGAGCACCGGCAGGTCCGAGTTGATCGGTCCCAGCGGCGCCGAAACGGCGCTGTTGGGGCCACTTTCGTCGTGGGCCGTCTCGCGAACCTTGAGCGTGTAGCCGGCGCCTCCGCCGGGGATCGTGAGGCTCTGGGCGCGCGCTCCGGGAATCGCCGTGCAGCCATGGCCGGAGACGTTGCACCGTTCCCACTGATAGTCGAACGCCGTTGGTTTGGGGGTCCAGCCGCCGTGGAGCTCCTGCAGGGTCTCGCCTTCCTCGGCAAAGCCTGCGATCGTCGGCGGCGAGATCTCCGCGGGAGCGCCGGCGACGGCGAAGGCGCCGAGGCCGCGCGGACTGCCGAGGCCCGTCGGGCCGTCGAAGCCGGGGCCGGCGGCGCAGATCGTGTGGGCTTCGCATTCGCCGTTCGACCCGGTCGTCACGTCGAGCAGGCTCGAGGCTTCGCCCGCGTGCCGGTAGATCGTGGCGGCTGGATCCGGGACGCCGTTCGCCCCCCCGGCGAGGGCGAACTCCGCCGCGATGATCGGCGCCGCGACGGAGGTGCCGCCCCAGACGCCCCAGCCGGTCGGCACACGCGGTTCTTCGGGCGTCGAGTCGTATATGTCCACGCCGGTGTTCGGGTCGGCGATCGCCGAGACGTCGGCGATCGCGCGGGCGCTCCCGCAACCGGTCGCCGCGAAGGACGTCAGTTCGCTCTGCCACGGCGGCGCCGAGAAGACTTCGCTGCAGCCGCTGCCGGCGTCTCGCCAGGCGCTGCTCGTCCAGATGCCGCCACTCTCGCTCAGCGCCGTGCCGCCGACGGAGAGCACTTCGGCGGAGTCGGCTGGGAAGTTCGCGCCGCGCGAGGAGTGGAGGCATTCCGAGTTGAGGTAGCCGCAGTCGCCAGAGCTGGCCGCGACGACGATTCCGGGGTGGCGGTAATCGGTCGCCGCCAGCGAGCTGTCGGAGGGTTCCTCGATCCCACCGTAGGAGTTGCTGATCTCACTCGCCCCGAGCTCTGCCGCGGCTCTGACCCCCGCGCCGAGGTCGCTGAACTTTTCACTGTCGGTCTCGACGAGCAGCAGCTTGCAGTCTTGGCAGGTCGCATGGGCCATCTGCAGGTCGATCGAGATCTCGCTCGCCCAGCCGCCTTCGACTTCCGGAAGCGGCGACGGTTCGCCTTTCTGGTTCACCTTCGTGAAGCAGCCGTCTTTGGCCGTGCAGGGGGGGAGCCCGAACTGCTTGTCGTAGACGGCGAGGTCCGCTTCCGCCGTGGGGTCGTCGTAGGCGTCGACAACCGCGATCGTCTGGGTCGCGCCTGCGGCCGTTTCGCCCGGCATTTCGTAGGCGTCGTGAAGCATTTCCGGCGTCAGGAACCCGGGATACGGTTTGCTCCGTTCGAGGGTCCGCACGCCTTGACGCGTTCGCAGCTGCGGCCGCGCGCCGCCCGCCGGTTCCACCAGGAGATGCATCGCCAGGCACGCAGCGCGGCCCGGCAGCGGCTGGCCGCAGGAACGCCTCGCCCGATAGCCGGAGGCGATGGAGCTCGCGCCCAGCGTGATCGCGAACACGGCGAGGGCGATGAGCAGCGTCAGCACCGTCCGCCTGTGGCGCCCGCGAGACTCCGTTCTCTGTCGGTTGCGCATTGCTCCCGGTCCCTCAACCAAGGCGCCCTCTCGAACGCGCAGGATGTCAAGGTAAGCGAGAGGGAGGCCGCGGTCAAGCGGGCGGGCAGCCGAGCGGCGCCCGGGGTCGATGGCTCGGGCGTCACCTTGCCGGCGCACACGCGCGGTCCGGGCCTGCTTAGATTAGGCGCGCGACCAGCCGTCGGGGTCGTATGCAGGAGAGACAGCGCGCGCCCGTAGCTCAGTGGTCAACGGTTCTCTTCGGGGAGCCAAAGAGCAGCGGTCTTTCAAGCCGCAGGCCGCGGGTTCGATTCCCGCCGGGCGCATTTCTCTCCTCGGATGTGCACGTTGCGCCTGCCCGATCGGCCCAACCTGGGAACCCATTTGTTTTTCCAAGTCAACTGATCGGTTTAAGTTGACATTCTGGGTAAGACGTGATTTATATGTCCGCGGACGGAACCGCGACAGCGCAGAGGAGGGGCTGATCGATGGCGTCGTGCTCGGACCCTACGCGCTTCAGAGGGGCGCGAGGGCAATGGACGTAAGGCCTTCAGGTTGCCACGAGCGGCGAATGGCACGCTCGTTGCACGGCCGCTGGCCGTACCGCAGATCGCACTGCCGGCACGACCACCACTGGTTCGCGCGGATCGGCCCGCACGACTCGTGGTGCCCCGGCGATCGCCGCCACTCGCTGTCCGGGCTGCGTAGCTGCAGCCGACGTCCTTAGGGGGCAGCGCGAGGGGAACCTGTCCCTGCGGGCCCTACCGGGGGAGGGGGGCGGGCCGCAGGGATGGGTCGCGCCGCTCGGCGGTGGACCCATCGGCGGCCTGCTCGACGGCGGCCTCGGCGGAGAGGGCGTGCGTCGCGATCGCGTCGATCAACATCGGCCAGAGCACGCGAGGCAGGTCATGTCCCATGCCCTCCACGCGCATCAGCCGCGCGCCGCGGATCGCCCGGGCCGTGGCGCGCCCGCCGGAGAAACCCACGAGCCGGTCGGCCGTGCCGTGTATCACGAGCGTCGGCGCGGTGATACGGCGAAGTTCCGCCGTGCGGTCGCCGGCGGCGATGATCGCGGCGAGCTGGCGCCCGGGCCCGGCGGGGTCGTGGTCTCGGTCGTAGCTGGCGCCGATCAGCTCCCGGACCTCCTCGGGATCGCGCAGGTCGCCGGGCGAGCCGATCAGCCGGAAGACGCCTGCCATGTGATCGATGAAGGCGTCGCGCTCGGGCGGGGCCTGGCGCAGGAACGTCGAGTAGACGCGCAGCGAGGGCTGGCCGCTGAAGACGCTCCCGGTGTTCGACATGATCGAGACGAGGGAACGGACCGAGGCAGGGTGACGGGCCGCGAGGGTCTGGGCGATCATGCCGCCCATCGAGGCGCCGATCACATGGGCGCGGCCAAGCGAGAGGCGCTCGAGCAGCGTCGCGGCGTCCTCGGCCATATCGGCCAGCGAGTAGCGCGCGGCGCGGCGGGAGCGGAGCAGCAACTGGGCCCGCGTCGGCGGCGCGCCGCTGAGGTGCGTCGAGTGGCCGACGTCGCGATTGTCGAAGCGGATGACGTACAGGCCGCGTTCGGCCAGCGCGCGGCAGAAGTCCTCATGCCAGGCGATCATCTGCGTGCCGAGCCCCATCACGAGCAGAGCCGGCGGGTCGGTCCGATCCCCGTAGGTCTCGTAGCAGAGGGTGATCCCCCTGCCGACGTCGCAGAACTGCTCGGACATGATCGCGGCAGTGTAGCTACCGACGGCAATGTGACCAGCGTGTGACCGGGACGGGCGGTGCGCAACGGGGTAGGATCGGAGTCGATGGCGGCCATCTCCCAGCAGAGCGGCGCCCGGGGTCCGGCGGGCTCCTCGGAGGACGAGGTCAGGCGCCTGTCGATCGACACGATTCGTGCGCTGGCGATGGACGCGGTGCAGAAGGCGAACGCCGGGCACCCCGGTACCGCGATGGCCCTCGCGCCACTCGGTTACACGATCTTCGAGCATTTCCTGCGGGCCAACCCGAACGACCCGGAGTGGGCGAACCGCGACCGCTTCGTGCTCAGCGCCGGTCACGCCTGCATATTGCAGTACGCGCTGCTCCACCTCACCGGTTACGACCTCGGCATCGAGGACCTCCGGCAGTTCAGGCAATGGGGCTCGCGCACGCCCGGGCACCCTGAGCGCGGACACACGCCGGGCATCGAGATCACGACGGGACCGCTCGGCCAGGGGATCTCGAACGCCGTGGGGATGGCGATCGCCGAGCGCTTCCTCGCGGAGCGCTTCAATCGGCCGAGCGACGAGATCGTCGAGCACCACACGTACGTGATCTGCTCGGACGGGGACATGATGGAGGGCGTCAGCCAGGAGGCGTCGTCGATCGCCGGCAACTTCGGCCTCGGCAAGTTGATCGTCTGCTACGACGACAACCACATCACGATCGACGGCACGACCGCGATCTCCTTCGACGGCGAGAATCACACGGCGCGGATGGAGGCCGACGGCTGGCACGTGCAACGCGTCGAGGACTCCGAGGATCTCGATGCGATCGAGGCGGCGCTGGCGACCGCGCGCGACGAACCGGAGCGCCCGTCGTTCATCTCGATCCGCTCGCACATCGCCTATCCGGCGCCGCGCGCCACGGACACCGCGAAGTCGCACGGCTCCGCCCTCGGCGAGGAGGAAGTGCGCCGCACCAAGGAGGTGATGGGCTTCGATCCCGACAAGCACTTCTGGGTCGACGACCGTGTCTACGAGCACATGTCGCTCGCCGCGAAGGGCGGCGCCGAGCAGGAGCGCTGGACCGAGCGGTTCCGCGCATGGCGCGAGGCGCACCCGGAGATGGCCGCCGATTGGGACCTTGCGTGGTCCGGGCGGCTGCGCGAGGGCTGGCGCGAGTCGCTACCCACCTTCAAGGCCGGCGAAGAGCTCGCCACGCGCGTAGCCGGCCAGAAGGCGATGGCGGGTTTCGGCGAGTACGCGCCGACGATGATCGGCGGCGCGGCCGACCTCGTCGAGTCGACCAAGACGGTCTTCGAGGGCGCCGGTCAGTTCGGGCGGCCCCACGCCGGACGCAACATCCCGTTCGGCATCCGCGAGCACGGCATGGGCGCGATCGTGAACGGGGCCTACGCCCATGGCGGCATCGTCAAGCCGTATGGGTCGACGTTCCTGATGTTCTCCGACTACATGCGCGGGGCGGTGCGCCTCTCGGCGCTGATGGAACTGCCGGTGCTGTGGGTGTGGACGCACGACTCCGTCGGCCTCGGCGAGGACGGTCCGACGCACCAGCCGGTCGAGCACTTCAGCGCGCTGCGTGCGATCCCGAAGCTGTGGGTCTTCCGCCCCGGCGACCCGAACGAGACCTCGGTCGCGTGGCGCGTCGCGTTGGAACGCGAGACGGGGCCCGTGGCGCTGCTGCTCTCGCGCCAGAACGTCGAGACGCTCGACCGCGAGGAGGTCGCCCCGGTCGAGGGCGTGCTGCGCGGCGCCTACGTGCTGTGGGACGCGCCCGGTGGCGAGCCGGAACTGATCCTGATCGCGACCGGCACGGAGCTCGGCACGACGCTGGCGGCGGCCAGGCTGCTCGCGGGCGAAGGCCGACGCGCGCGCGTCGTCTCGATGCCGTGCATGGAACTCTTCGAAGAGCAGGGCGAGGACTACCGCCAGGAGGTCCTGCCGGCCGCGATCACGGCGAGGCTCGCAGTCGAGCCGGGATCGCGCCTGAGCTGGTGGCGCTGGGTCGGCGATCACGGCGACGTGCTCGGCCTCGACCACTTCGGGGCCTCCGCGAAGGGCGCGACGGTCCTCGCCGAGTTCGGCTTCACCCCCGAGAACATCGCGGAGCGCGCAAGGGCTCTGCTGTAAGACACGACCGCAAGGAGACGCCATGCCCTCCGACTCAACAAGGCCGCTAGGAAGACTCTCGGAGCTCGGCCAGAGCGTCTGGATCGACTTCCTCTCGCGCGAATCGAACCGCGACGGTCACCTGCAGGAGCTGATCGACCAGGACTCGGTCGTCGGCGCGACCTCCAACCCCTCGATCTTCCAGAAGGCGATGGCCGGCGGGGATGCTTACGAGGAGCAGCTCGGCGAGTTGGCCAAGGAGGGGGTGAGCCTCGAGGACTGCTTCTGGGCGCTGGCCGAGCAGGACATCCGCGAGGCCTGCGACCTGTTCGCGCCCGTCTTCGAGGCGAGCGATCACCGCGACGGCTACGTCTCGATCGAGGTCGACCCGCGCCTCGCCTACGACACGCTCGAGAGCTTCCGCGAGGCGATGCGCCTGCATGAGGTGATCGACAGGCCGAACCTGATGGTCAAGATCCCCGGGACCAAGCCGGGCCTCGGTGCGATCGAGGATTCGATCGCGAAGGGCCGCTCGATCAACATCACGCTGATCTTCTCGCTGGAACGCTACGCCGAGGTCGCGGAGTCCTACCTGCGCGGGCTCGAGCGACTGGTCGCAGAGGGCGGTGACCCGAGCAAGGTCGCGTCGGTGGCGAGCTTCTTCGTGTCGCGCATCGACACGGAGGCCGACCGCCGCCTCGAAGAAGCCGGTGCCCCCGCCGAGCTGCGAGGCAAGCTCGCGATCGCAAACGCAAAGCTCGCCTATGAGCACTACAAGCAGGCCTTCTCGGGGCCGCGTTGGGAGTTCCTGCTCGGCAAGGGTGCGACACCCCAGCGCGTGCTGTGGGCGTCGACCTCGACGAAGAACCCCGACTACCCCGACGTGCTCTACGTCGAAGAGCTGATCGGGCCCAACACCGTCAACACGATGCCGGAGGAGACGATCTCCGACTACCAGGACCACGGCGATCCCGAGCCGCGCTTGGAGCGCGGGCTCGAGGACGCGCGCCGCGTGTTCCGGGAGCTCGACAAATCGGGAGTCGACTACACCGACGTCACCGACACGCTCGAGCGCGAGGGAGTCGAGAAATTCTCCGTCGCCTTCGACGAGCTGCTGAGCGCGCTCGGCGAGAAGCGCGAGTCGGTGGTCGCGGCCTGACGCTCGCCGCGGGAGGGCCGGACACGGCGACCGGAAGAGGTGCAGCTAGCGGTAAGGCTGCGGCACGAGCACGCGAATCGTCAATGGGCCGGAGGGAAATGCCTCGGCGTCGATCGTGAAGACGCGGAAGCTTCGCCCCCGATAGGTGTAGGCGCCGTTTGCCGGGATCGAGCCGAGCCCGCCCACTCCCGGCCCGAGGCTGTTCTTGACGAGGCGCGGCTTTGACGAAGGCCCGCCCACCCCGTGCATGAACATCAGCACGTCGAGGCCGGCGAGGCGGTTGGCCAGGCGCAGATAGCCCTCGTCGTCCTGGATCGACATCACGAAGGAGCCGATCCTGCGGCCATGCGCCCGCAGGTCTGCGTGCACGGGGGCGAGCACGAACGGGCCGCCGTCATCCGTCAGGAGCTTGCCGCCGGCTGAGACCCGCAGGCGCACGATGTGCTGGTGCAGCAGCGCCGCCACCGCCGTGCGAGTTGCGGCGGGGTCGCGTCGGGCGACTGCTGCGAGCAGTGCGGCGTTGCGCTGGACCCGGCGAACCTGCACCAGCGTGCGGCCGCCGCGCTCGCCTTCGTAGATCAGGCTCGCGACGCGCCTCAGGGTCGCGAGTTGGGTGTCGCCGTCGCTCGGTCCGCAGAGCGCTTCGACGGCCGGCAGGGGCTTCAAGAGGTAGATCTGGACGCTTCCCGTCGGGTAGGTGCGGCCGGTGAACGAGGTGTACTGGTAGACGACTCCGTTGCGCGCCAGCGATCCTTCCGGGAGCAGGGGCCCTCGAGGCAGTTCGATCGTGCCGCCGACCGCCCGGCCGCCCGCCCGCAGGGCCACGAGGCCCTCGGCCACGCCGGACCCCTCGGCGACGAAGCCGCCGACGGCCCACACGCTGGTCATGTACGTGGCGATCGGAGCGCCGGAGGCGCCGAGGATCGTTCCACGCAGCGGCGTGAGCGCTTCACCGCCTACCGAGACGAGCGTGCCGCGGGCGCTCCTGACGTCGAGGTTCGTCAGATGACCGGTCGCCAGGAGTTCCCGGGCGGCTGCCTTCGCGGCCCTCGCGTCGCCCGTTTCGATCGCCTTGCGCAGCGGCGCGGAGTGCTCGATCAGGTGAGCGGCGCTGGCTGTGCGTTCGCTGTCGATGCCCTCGGCGTAGATCCGGCGCAGGACGCCGCCGAGAGTGGCCAGCACGGTGGGGGCGCAACCCGTCGTGGGACCGGGTCTCGGCTGGGCTCGCGCGTTGCCGCCGCTGGCTAGTCCCGAGCCGCAGCCGGCGAGGGTGAGGAGCAGCGCGAACAGGCCGGCGAGGCGGATGGCGGCGGGCTGTGGCCGCGGCATGGATCCCATTAAGAGGAAATCCTAAGCCGCGGGAGCATCCGGGCGCGCTCGCCGCAGGAGAACTGATGTAACGTCGCGGCGTGCCGCTGGCTTTGATCACGGGCGCCTCGACCGGGATCGGCCATGCGACCGCGATGCGCCTGGCCGGAAGCGGCTGGACGGTTCTCGCCGGCGTGCGCGACTCGGCCGCGGGGGAGCGGCTCGCGGCGGAAGGGCCGGCGGAGCGGATCGTGTCGTTGCCACTCGACGTGACCGACGGCGAGCAGATCACGGCAGCCGCTGAGCTCGTGGCCGCCCAGCCGGGCGCGACCGTCAGGGGCGGCCTCGATGCGCTCGTGAACAACGCGGGGATCGGCATGGGCGGCCCGCTCGAGGTGATCCGGGAGGAGGACTGGCGCCGGCAGTTCGACGTGAACTTCTTCGGGCAGATCGCGGTGAGCCGTGCGATGCTGCCGGCCCTGCGCCTCGCGCGCGGGCGGATCGTCTTCCTGTCCTCGATCGGGGGGCGCGTGGCGATGGGGTTCAACGGTCCCTACGCCGCTTCCAAGCATGCGATCGAGGCGGTCGGCGATGCCCTGCGCGTCGAGCTGCACAACTCGGGCATCCAGGTCGGCCTGATCGAGCCCGGCTCGATCGCAACGCCGATCTGGGACAAGAGCCGTGGCGCCGCGGACGCCCTCACGATCCCGCCGGAGCTGCATGAGCAGTACGGCAAGGTGCCCGCGGCGCTCGAGAAGGTGCTCGCGGAGACCGCGAGGCGCGGCATCTCAGCGGACGTGGTGGCGGCGACGATCGAAAAGGCGCTGACCGCGCAACGGATGCCCGCGCGCAGCCTCGTCGGTCGCGACGCGAAGGCGATGTTGCTCGTCAAGCGGCTGCTGCCCGATCACCTCTTCGATCGGATCGTCCGCGGCCGCATCGGCATCTGACCCGTCCTCCGGGCGCTCAGCTCGGCGCTGCGGTGCCGATCGGCTCGGCGGCGGCGCTCAGCTCGGCGGCGGGTAAACGGC
>DASWFM010000281.1:0-6735 GCA_036394235.1 Solirubrobacteraceae bacterium
AGGCCCGACGGCGGCCCGCGGAAGCGCCCGCCGCGGTCACCGGCTGAGGGCCGCAAGGCGGCAAAGGCCGCGCCAGGGCCCAAAAACCCCACGCGTGGCGCATGTCACAAAGTTGTTACGAAGTCCAAGTTCGGATAGAATGGCCGGGTCGCCGCGACGTGTTGAGGGACACCGGGGCGGATCTGCCACCTGCAGAGCGGAGGCGTGCATGGCTCTGTAGGGTGGCCCAATTCACATGCCAGAATTCGACGCCAACGACGACCTCGAGCGCCTGCCGGGCACACAGCCGGAGGGTGACGAGGATCCAGCCGAGATCCCCTCGCCCGCGGCCGGCCGCGGCGCAGAGACGCCAAGGGCACGCAACCGCCTGACACGCCGCGCGAGGCGCCGCGAAGGCCGCTTCGGCCCCACCCTGAGGGCACGCCGCCGCGCGCGTCGCCTGGCCTGCCGCCGTCCTCCGGCCGCCGGCCCGGCGCGCCCCCGCCGCGCTCGCTGCCAGACACTGCGGGCCAAGCCCCGCGGACCGCAGGGCTGAGATGGCACTGCTGCGCTACCTCGACGTGTGCCTGGTGCTCGCGACGGCGCCGTTCGTCGCGATCGCCGGGCTGCCGCTGCTGGGTTACCTGATCGCTGCCGTCACCTGGCTGCTGACGCGGCTCGGCACGGTATACCTGCAGGAGCGGGCGCTGCGGATCGGCGATCCGAAGGTTCGCGCCGGCGTTCAGGTCGGCAGCATGATGGGTCGCCTCTGGATCGTCGCGCTGGCGATACTGCTCGCACGCTATGCGGGCAGCAAGGCCGACGGGATCACGGCCGCAGCGGTCGTGCTCGCGGCCTTCACCGTCTATTTCGCGATGTCCTTCTTCACCCGCGGCGACGCGCTCACTCCGAGCGCCCCCGCGCGCGGAAGGCCGAGCCCGTCATGAGCGCCGCCGCGACAGGCGGGCTGCCGCCCGCGCTGGCACCCGAGCAGGCCCGCAAGCCCGCGCCCGCGGGGAGCGAGCAGGGCCCGGCCAAGCGTTCGAGTGTGAAACGCGGGCTGCTGATCGCCGCCGGCGTCTACCTCGCCGGCCTCGTCGCGCTGGTCGCGATCTACGGGTTCAAAGGGACGCGCAACGAAGCCTACAAGCCACAGAACGAGTTCAAACTCGACAGCTGGGTCAACCTCGGGATCTTCTCGATCAACAAGGCTGTGCTGTACCTGATCATCGCCGGCGTGCTCACCTGCGTGAGCATGATCTACATCGCGCGGCGCATGCATCAACGTCCCAACCGCGTCCAGACCGCGGTCGAGGTCATCTACCAGCTGATGCGAGACAACATCACCGGCAGCGCGATGGACTCGAAGACGGCCGCCAAGTGGTTTCCCTTCATCGGCACGCTGTTCCTGTTCATCCTCTTCTCCAACCTGGTCAGCTACATCCCCCTGCCGACAAACACCGAGTATGAGGTGAGCATCTTCGGCTGGCACATCCCGGCCTTCTCGCTGTACGCGGCCACCGCCAACCTCTCCGTCCCGCTCGTGCTCGCGCTGGTCGTGTTCGTCTCCTACACGCTTGAAGGCATACGCGCCAAGGGCCCGATCGGTTATCTCAAGGGCCTCGTCCCGGGAGGGGTAAAAGGGGGAATAGCCGTGTTCCTCTTCTTCCTCGAGCTGCTCTCGAACCTGCTCCGCATCCTGTCGCTCACCGTTCGTTTGTTCGCCAACGTTCTCGCCGGCCACCTGATCATCCTCTTCATGGCGGGCGCGCTGTCCGTGATCCTGGGGGTCGCCTGGCTCGGCTGGTTCACGCTGCCGTTCGGCATCATCCTGTTCGCCTTCGAGGTCGGGCTTGTAGCCGCGCTACAGGCATTCATCTTCGCCCTCCTCACCGCTATCTACATCGGCGGCGCGGTCGCCGCAGACCACTAAAAGGAGCCAATCGCCGTGCATATTGCTTTCATCACCGTCCTCGCGGCCACTGAAGAAATAGCCAAGGCCGGCAAGTCCATCGGCCTCGGCGTCGGCGGCGGTCTCGGGGCCGTGGGCGCCGGGGTTGGCATCGGCCTCGTCTTCGGCAAGGCGATCGAAGGGATCACTCGCCAGCCCGAGATGCGCGACGAGATCACACAGCTTCAGTTCCTGGGCTTCGCCCTGACGGAGGCGTGCTTCTTCTACGGGCTCGTGGCCGGCCTGCTCGCCGCCTTCATCGTCTAGGCGATGCTCGCAATGCTCACACCGCTGTTGGCGTCACTCTCCCCGCGCGGCGCCGGCGTGCTCGCCTCCAACGGCAGCTTCCTGATCAAGCCTGGCGTCGGCCTGATGGTCTGGACGCTCGTGGTCTTCGGCATCACCATGATCCTGCTCGCCAAGTTTGCCTTCCCGCGCATCAGCGCGGCGCTCGGCAGTCGCCAGAAAGCGATCGAAGACTCGATCGACACCGCCGAGCGCACCCGCGAGCAGGCCGATCAGCTGCTGGCGGAGTACCGCGAGCGGCTGAAGGAGGCACGGGCGCAGGCCGATGAGATCGTCCAGCGTGCGCGACAGGCCGCCGACACCTCCGACCAGGAGGCCAAGCAACACGGCCAGGAGCTGATCGCGGAGGCCTCCCAGCGCGCCGAGCGCGAAATCGAGGTCGCCACCGAGCGGGCGATCTCGGACATCCGCCGCGAGGTTGCCGACCTGACCGTGCTGGCGACCGAGAAGGTCACGAAAAAGGTGCTCACCGACGCCGATCAGCGCCGCCTCGTCGAGGAAGCGCTCGTCGACCTCGACCTCTCCTCGCTCTCCGCGGGACCCTCGAGGAACTGATGGAGGAGCTGGCCCAGGTATATGCGCGGGCGCTGTTCGAGGTCGGCCGCGAACACGGCAAGCTCGACGTGCTACGGGAGCAGCTCGGCCAGTTCGCCGACGCCCTCGACTCCAACCGCGAGCTCACGACCTTCTTCTTCTCGCCGTACTTCTCGAGCGAGGAGAAGCAGGATGGCCTCCGCCGCGTTCTCCTCGATGCGGATGAGAACTTCATCAACTTCGTGAACCTGCTGATCGAAAACCACCGCATGCCCGTGATCTTCCGCATCCGGCAGGACTACGAGCGCCTCTGGGAGGAGGAGAACCGGCTGCTGCCGGTGGAAATCACGAGCGCGATCGCGCTCGATCAGGCGACGACGGAGAACCTCGGCCGCACGATCGGCGAGCGTGCGGGTCGCACCGTGGAGCTCGCTGCGCGCGTGGACCCCGCGATCCTCGGTGGCCTCGTGGTCAGGGTGGGCAACTCGATCCTCGATGCCTCAATTCGAAACCGACTGGAGCAGCTGCGCAGGCAAGTTGCCCAAGGAGCTTAGAGAGGGTCGCCCCGCGCCCTCAAAGGAGAAATCAATGCAGATCAACCCAGACGAGATCACAAGCATCCTCAAGAGCCGCATCGAGGGACTCGACGCCGGCGCTGCGGAGCTGACGGAGGTCGGGACCGTGCTGTCGGTTGCAGACGGCATCGCTCGCCTGCACGGGCTCGAGAACTGCATGTCCTTCGAGATGCTCGAATTCCCCCATGGCGTCACCGGCCTGGCCTTGAACCTCGAGTCCGACAACGTCGGCGCGGTGCTGTTCGGGGAGTGGGAGCACATCTCCGAGGGCGACACCGTCAGGCGCAGCGGCAGCCTGCTCGAGATTCCGGTCGGCGAGCAGATGCTCGGACGGATCGTCGATCCGCTCGGCCGGCCGCTCGACGGCAAGGGCGACATCGAGATCAAGGAGACGCGCCCCGCCGAGTTCAAGGCACCCGGCGTCGTGCAGCGCCAGCCCGTGACGGAACCGATGCAGACCGGCTTGAAGGCGATCGACGCGATGATCCCGATCGGCCGCGGCCAGCGCGAGCTGATCATCGGCGACCGCCAGACGGGCAAGACGGCGATCGCGATCGACACGATCATCAACAACAGGGACACCGGCATCGTCTCCGTGTACGTGGCGGTCGGCCAGCGCATGTCGACGGTCGTGGCGCTCGCCCAGACGCTCGACGAAAACGGCGCGCTCGACAACACGATCATCGTCGCGGCCCCGGCCGACGAGGCGGCGCCGATCAAGTTCATGGCGCCCTACGCGGGCTGCGCGATGGGGGAGCACTTCCTCTACAGCGGCCGCCACGCGCTGTGCATCTACGACGACCTCACCAAGCACGCCTACGCCTACCGGCAGATGTCGCTGCTGCTGCGCCGGCCGCCCGGGCGCGAGGCCTACCCGGGGGACGTCTTCTACCTGCACTCCCGCCTGCTGGAGCGCGCAGTGAAGCTCAACGACGAGCTCGGCGGGGGCTCGTTGACCGCGCTGCCGGTGATCGAGACGCAGGCCGGCGACGTGTCGGCCTACATCCCGACGAACGTGATCTCGATCACCGACGGGCAGATCTTCCTCGAGTCGAAACTGTTCAACGCGGGTGTGAGGCCGGCGATCAACGTCGGCATCTCGGTGTCCCGCGTCGGCGGCAACGCGCAGATCGGGCCGATGAAGAAAGTGGCCGGGCGCATCAAGCTCGAGCTCTCCCAGTACCGCGACCTCGAGGCCTTCGCCCAGTTCGGCTCGGACCTCGACGCCGACACCCAGCGCACGCTGGCGCGCGGCGAACGGCTCGTGCAGACGCTCAACCAGAGCGAGCGCTCACCGCTCGCGGTCGAGGACCAGACCGTGCAGATCTATGCCGCCACGAACGGATTCCTCGATCGCCTGAACGTCGATCGGGTGCCGGACTTCCTGCTCGGGCTGACCGAGCGGATGCACGCCCAGTACGGGGACCTGCGCAAGAAGATCGCCGAAGGCGATTGGTCCGAGGAGACCCAGAAGGCCGTCCGCGACGCCGTCGAGGGCTTCGCCCAGGACTTCGGCTATGACCTCGACGAGGAGGGCCAGCCGATCGACGACGACGCCACGCCGTCCACCGCGACGGCTGACCTGGCCACGCGGGCGGCCGGCGCCGATCGCGATGACAGCGCCGGCCAGGCCCCGGAGAGCGAGCGGGAGGAGACGACCGCGGCCGCCTAGCGCGCCTGCGCAGAACTCAGCCCATGGCCTCCCAGCGCGACGTCAAGAACCGGATCGCATCGGTCCAGAACATCCAGAAGATCACGCGGGCGCTCGAGACCGTCGCGGCGGCGCGGCTGCGACGCGCGGAGATGCGCATCGAGGCATTGCGCCCCTACGCGAACGCCGTGCGGCGGATGACTCGCCAGGCCGCCCAGGCCGCCGGCGCCGAGGCCTCGCGGCTGCCGCTGCTCGCCCAGCACGAGGCGGAGCAGAACATCGGCCTGCTGCTGATCACGGGCGATCGCGGCCTCGCCGGAGGCTTCAACTCGCAGATCATCCGCGCCGGCACGCGGCTCGGCCGCGATCTCGGTGAGGAGGGCAAATCGGCCGTCTGGTACGCGACGGGCCGCCGCGGCGTGTCCTCGCTGACCTTCCGGGGGCTGGATATGAGCGGCAGCTACACGGGCTTCTCCGACCGCCCCGCCTATGCCGACGCCCGCACGATCGCCGATGACCTGATCGAAGGCTACGTCGACGGCAAGCTCGACCGCGTCGAGCTGATCTACAACCGCTACGTCTCGCCGCTGACCCAGACGGTCACCCAGCAGCGGCTGCTGCCCCTCTCCGCTGCGAGCATCGAGGGCGAGGAGGAGGAGGCCGATCCCGAGGGCTCCCACGAGGGCCCCCGGGCGCTGGTCGACTACGAGCCGGACCCCGAAGCGATCCTGCGCAGGCTCGTGCCGGACTACGTCGAGATCTCGATCTACCGGGCGCTCGTTGAGTCCACGGCGGGCTTCTTCGGAGCCCAGATGACGGCGATGCGCAGCGCCACCGACAACGCCGGCGAAATCATCACCGACTACACGCTGCAGATGAACCGCGCCCGACAGGCGGAGATCACCCAGGAGATCATGGAGGTGGTAGCCGGCGCCGAGGGCCTCTCGTGAGCCGAACGATGACCGGCGCTGTACGGCGTCCTCGCTCGCTCATGTGCTGGCCGGTTCGGGGCACACGAGCGAAGCGAGTGTCTCCCGGTCCGGCACATTTCGCTCACTGCGTCCTTGTCTCGCTTGACCCTCGTCCCGCTCAGCAGCGCAGTTCCACTAGAACTTGATTTAGAGATTTAGAAGAGAAAGAGAGAAAAAAGATGGCCAGCACCGAGACCGAGACCACGACCGCCGCTAACGGCGCGACACGCAACGTCGGGCGGATCGAGGAGATCCAGGGCGTCGTGATCGAGGCCGTCTTCCCCGACCGCCTGCCCGAGATCTACCACGCGATCACGATCGAACGGACGGCCGCCAACCGCCAGGAGGAGGCCCCGGGGATCAGTGCCGGCTCGGAGGAGAAGCTGCTGGTCTGCGAGGTGCAGCAGCACCTCGGCGATGACCGTGTCCGTGCGGTCGCAATGGACACCACCGATGGGCTCGCCAGGGGCCTCGAGGTGATCGACACCGGCGCGCCGATCCAGGTGCCCGTCGGCGAGGTGACGCTGGGGCGCATCTTCAACCTGCTGGGCGACCCGATCGACCTCGGCGAGCCGCTGCCGGCGGATGTCGAGCGCCGGGGCATCCACCAGGAGGCGCCGCGCGTCGAGGACCTGACCCCGACGACCGAGATCTTCGAAACGGGCATCAAGGTGATCGACCTGCTGGCCCCCTACGCGAAGGGCGGCAAGACCGGGTTGTTCGGCGGCGCCGGCGTCGGCAAGACGGTGCTGATCCAGGAGCTGATCC